>NZ_JAJAFZ010000042.1:0-43834 GCF_025384895.1 Photorhabdus kayaii | reverse complement strand
ATATTAATCTAATAATGAATAATATTTCCAATATAAAAACGAAAAATCAATAATAATAAAACTGGCTAAAAGACAACATTACAAAAAAAATAGACAAGAGAAACCATAATTCTATAAACGACAAATAAGGTAGTAAATGTAAAATAAATCAGATTAATGCTCAGTTACTAGGCATTATCGGCAAAAATCTTATAGACTACCAAGAGAATGGTAAGTTGAGGCAATAAAAAACGCCGGCATTGCCAGCGTTTTTTACTTATTAGCATCAGTTAATCAGCGATTAAGCTTCAGCAACAACGTTAACGTTCAATTTAGCGAATACATCGCTGTGTACTTGGAAGTTAACTTCGTGTTCACCAATAGTACGCAGAACACCATTAGGCAGACGCACTTCGCTCTTAGAGACTTCAACGCCCGCGGCGATAACTGCATCAGCGATATCACGAGTACCGACAGAACCGAACAGTTTACCTTCGTCACCTGCTTTAGAAGCGATAGTAACGGAACCCAATGCATTGATTTTCTCAGCACGAGCTTCTGCTATTGCCAGAACGTTAGCCAGGTTAGCTTCCAGTTCAGCACGGCGAGCTTCGAAGAATTCGATGTTTTTCTTAGTTGCAGGAACAGCTTTGCCCTGCGGTACTAAGTAGTTACGGGCATAACCCGGTTTAACGTTAACTTGATCACCCAAACTACCCAGGTTTGCTACTTTATCAAGCAGAATAATTTGCATTACCTTATCCTCTCAGAGTCGTTAATGGACTGTGCCGATTACTGATGACGATCAGTGTAAGGCAACAAAGACAGGTAGCGCGCGCGCTTGATAGCACGAGCGAGCTGACGCTGGTATTTTGCACGGGTGCCAGTGATACGGCTTGGTACAATTTTACCGCTCTCGGTGATGTAGTTTTTCAGCGTAGCGATGTCTTTATAATCAATCTCTTGAACGCCTTCCGCGGTGAAACGGCAGAACTTGCGACGACGGAAATAACGTGCCATTTGGCTAGTCTCCAGAATCTATCAATTCAATCTGCTCGGCATGAAGAACCAGTTTGTTAAGACCATTGCGACCTTGATGGCAACTAATGAATCCTGAAACGGTTAATCGACTGCCGACCGTTATACTGTGAGTTAAAACTTGTAACAATTGTCCGCTGGCAATAACGGGCATTCTGCACCATGCTTGCCTGCTCAGACCGGCTTCCTGTTGCTGTGAACGGTGCTCAAGCACAAACTGACAATGTGGAATGCCGGCAGGACTGACTTTTCGAATGGGGACCTTGCACACTGTGCCAGAAAGCACCAAACGATTAGTTGTCACAGTTATTACTCTTCAGAATCCCCAGCTTCTTCAGCATCCATATTGGCGTCTTCCAGAGAGTAGTCACGGCTGCGACGTTCATCTTTGGCTTTAACCATTGGAGATGCTTCAGTTACCGCGTGCTTAACGCGCATAATCATGCTGCGGATAACGGCATCGTTGAAGCGGAAGTTAGTTTCCAGCTCATCAATCACTTCCTGCGGTGCTTCAACGTTCATCAGAACATAGTGAGCTTTGTGCAGTTTGTTGATTGGGTAAGCCAGTTGACGGCGGCCCCAGTCTTCCAGACGGTGAATCTGACCTTGCGCGTTAGTGATAGTCGCACTGTAACGCTCAATCATGCCCGGAACCTGTTCGCTTTGGTCAGGATGGACCATAAAAACGATTTCGTAATGACGCATTAGAATTGCTCCTTACGGATTATTCAGCCTCCTGTCAGGGTCAACCGCGGCCCGTGGAGGCAAGGAACTTGTTTAAGTGCGGCTGAAAAATTGACGCGTAACTATACCTACCCTACATGAAAAACTCAAGGAATGAACAATGCAAAAACACTTTTGTTCATATGTGGAATAGATGAGTTATAACGAACCGCGCTGACGCACCGCCTCAAACAGGCAAACTCCCGTGGCAACAGACACATTCAACGACGAGACAGAACCCACCATTGGGATACTAATCAATTCATCACAGTGTTCACGAGTCAGACGACGCATACCTTCCCCTTCCGCTCCCATCACCAGAGCCATAGGACCAGTTAGTTTACTCTGATACAGCGTATGGTCAGCTTCTCCTGCTGTACCCACCACCCAGATATTGTACTCTTGCAATAAACGCAAGGTACGAGCAAGGTTGGTGACACGAATAAGTGGTACGCTTTCCGCAGCACCACATGCCACTTTCTTCGCCGTGGCATTAAGCTGAGCAGAACGATCACGTGGAATAATAACAGCATGTACACCTGCTGCATCAGCACTACGCAAACAAGCTCCCAGATTATGGGGATCTGTCACACCATCAAGCACCAACAAGAAAGGGATTTCTGCTTGTGCCAGTAAATCTGGTAGGTCGTTTTCTTGATACTGACGCCCTGGCTTCACTTTGGCAATAATCCCCTGATGCACCGCACCTTCCGTTTGATTATCCAGCCACTGACGATTTGCCAGTTGGATAGTCATCCCGATACTTTCCAGCGCATGAATCAATGGTGTCAGGCGGCGATCTTCACGCCCTTTCAGGGTATAAACTTCGATAAAACGCTGAGGATCGTGCTCCAATAAAGCTTTAACGGCATGAATACCGTAGATAATTTCACTCATAATCTTCTTATTTTCATTGTCATACATATACAACACTGACGAATACTGTGAGCCTATTCGATAGGCTTCACGTACTCAGGGGGAGATTAAAATATTCAGGCTATCCTGCAACAGGATAGCCCTTTGATTATTTATCTGCGCTTTTCTTAGCCCGTTTGGCTTTGAATTTAGCGACAATTTTCTGAGTTTTGGTAGAAAACGTCTTACCCTTTTTCTTATCCCCTTTAGGCTTATCCGCAGATCGTTCTTTACGAACAGCACCATCAGGCTCAAAATGAGCTTCTTTGCGATGACCACGCCCATTTTTCTTACTGCTTTCGCGGCCAAGTTCTACTTTTCTCTCTCTATCGCGCGCTGTTTTACCTACATTCCGGGCTTTGCGGGTGGTAGAAAGCAGCTTAAAGTCAATTTTACGTTCATCCATATGAACCGCTTCCACACGAATTTCAACTTCATCCCCTAACCGGAAAGTTTTACCCGAGTATTCACCAACTAAACGCTGACCGATATTATCGAAATGATAATAATCATTACTCAATGTGGAAACATGCACCAGGCCGTCAATAAACAGCTCATTCAAACGAACAAAGAAACCAAAACCTGTCACACTCGTGATGATCCCAGTAAAAGTATTGCCCACCTGATCCTGCATAAAATCACACTTAAGCCAATCGGCGACGTCTCTCGTCGCTTCATCTGCGCGGCGCTCTGTCATGGAACAATGTTGGCCCAGTTGCAACATCTGTTCCATATCACTGTGCCATCCCCCACTCGGTGTTCCACATTGCTCAACAATGCTTTCCTGTTTCGCTAGCAGATATTTAATCGCCCGATGCAACACCAGATCCGGGTAACGGCGGATAGGGGAGGTAAAATGCGCATAAGAATTTAATGACAGACCGAAGTGACCCCGGTTTTCTGGATCATAAATTGCCTGTTTCATTGAACGCAGTAATAGGGTTTGCAGTAGCTCATGATCCGGGCGTTCAGCCACTTGATGCATCAGTTGCGCATAATCCTTTGGTGTTGGTTGCATGCCACCGGGCAGCGTCAATCCCAATTCGCCAAAAACCGTGCGCAGGTTAACAATGCTCTCTTCTTTTGGCCGATCATGAATACGGTAAAGCACCGGCTCCCCATTTTTTTCCACGAAGCGCGCCGCAGCAATATTCGCCAGAATCATGCACTCTTCAATCAACTTATGAGCATCATTGCGAACAATCGGTTCAATTCGCTCGATACGACGTTCAGCATTAAAGATAAACTTCGCCTCTTCTGACTCAAACGAGATTGCACCACGTTGCTCACGGGCATTTTCTAATGCCTGGTACAATTCATGTAAATGCTCAATATGCTGAACCAGTGGCTTGTAGTGCTCACGCAGCTCTTCATCACCCTGCAACATACGCCATACTTTGGTATATGTCAGACGGGCGTGAGAATTCATGACGGCTTCGTAAAATTTATAGGATGATAATCGCCCCTGCGCTGAAATCGTCATCTCACACACCATACAAAGGCGATCAACCTGCGGGTTCAGAGAACAGAGTCCATTAGAAAGCACCTCCGGCAACATGGGGACAACCTGAGATGGGAAGTAAACCGAGTTACTCCGGCTACGTGCTTCGGTATCTAACGCCGTTTGTGGGCGCACATAGTAACTGACATCAGCAATGGCAACCCATAAACGCCAACCACCGCTTTGCTTTCTTTCACAATAAACGGCATCATCAAAATCACGGGCATCTTCACCATCGATTGTCACCAACGGCAGAGTACGCAGATCAACACGGCCTTTTTTCGCAGATTCTGGTACCTGCTCATCCAAGGAAGCAACCTGGTTTTCCACCTGTGGCGGCCAACTGTGGGGAATTTCATGAGTACGTAGGGCAATTTCCACTGCCATGTTCGTTCCCATCTTTTCACCCAACACTTCAACAATCTTACCGATAGCTTTTGTGCGGCGCGCCGGGCGGGTAATTAACTCGACTACCACCACATTCCCCATGCGAGCACCACCGCTTTCATCTTTCGGGATCAAGATATCGAAGCTTAAACGGCTATCATCCGGCACAACAAATCCCATACCAGAATCAAGAAAATAGCGGCCAACAATCTGACTGGTCTTAGGCACCAATACACGAACGATACGCGCTTCATTACGCCCTTTGCGATTCAGGGACAATGGTTGTGCCAGCACAACATCGCCATGAATAGCCATTTTTAACTGCTCGGCAGAGAGATAAAAATCGTCTTTGTGACCTTCTACCCGTAGGAAACCATAACCATCTCTATGCCCAATAACAGTACCTTTCAGTAAATCCAATCTTTCCGGCAAGGCATAACATTGGCGACGAGTGAAAACCAATTGACCATCACGTTCCATAGCCCGTAAACGACGACGTAACGCTTCAATATCCTCATCGTTAATCAGATTCAGCTCTTGTGCCAGTTCCTGGCGACTTACCGGTACAGTATGTTTAGCAATAATGTCTAAGATGTACTCACGGCTTGGAATGGGTGATTCGTATTTTTCTGCTTCGCGCCCCAAAAAAGGATCTTGTGACATAGCTGTTCCTCCGCTGTCATCAGCAGGCTGTTTGCGCCATTTCTTCATTCGGTCAGAAGCAGCTTGTAAAGGGGGATATTATCTTCAATCATATCAGCTAAAGTATGCTTATCCAGTTCTTCTAAAAACTTTTCTATTGCCTGATTTAATACGACCTTCAGACGACACGCAGAAGTGATATGGCAAGATTCCTGACTACAGTCAACCAATGATAATGGCTCAAGAGCACGAACGACATCGCCAATTCTGATATCCTTCGCGGGTTTACCTAAACGGATACCGCCGTTTTTACCACGAACAGCATCTACTAATCCTAAATGACTCAATTGGTTAATGATTTTTACCATGTGGTTACGAGAAACGCCATAAATATCAGTAACTTCAGAAATACTGGTCATCCGGCTTTGCGGTAAAGAAGCCATATAAATTAGCGCGCGCAAGCCATAATCTGTAAAACTCGTTAACTGCACATCAACCTCTGGATAATAAGATATAAACTAATATATCCGAGAACAAACTGAAAAAATAAGTATTTGTTCAACTCATATACCATGAATCTACCAAAATCATGTTGATCTCCTCATCGTTAAACAAAAAAGGCCACAATAAATAGCAAAAAACCGGGCTGAAAAGCCCGGCTTCACCTGATTATAGGTACCATCAGACATCAAACGGATCACGCAGAATGATAGTTTCTGAACGATCCGGGCCTGTAGAAATAATATCAACCGGAACACCGGTCAGCTCTTCTACACGTTTGATATAGTTCAGTGCCGCCTGAGGCAATCTTCTATGCTCTTTCACACCGAAAGTGCTTTCATTCCAACCAGGCATGGTCTCATAAATAGGCTCGATACCTTCCCAGTCATCCGCTGCCAGAGGTGTCGTTTCAATTACACTGCCATTAGGCATACGGTAACCAGTGCAGATTTTTACTTCTTTCAAGCCATCCAGCACGTCCAGTTTGGTCATACAGAAACCTGACAGTGAGTTGATCTGTACTGCACGACGGATGGCAATGATATCCAACCAACCAGTACGGCGGCTACGCCCAGTAGTCGCGCCAAACTCTTGGCCTTTTTCGCGCAAGTAACTGCCAGTTTCATCAAACAGCTCAGTTGGGAATGGACCAGCACCGACACGAGTAGAGTATGCTTTGATGATCCCCAAAACATAATCAACATAGCACGGACCTAAACCGGAACCTGTTGCAACGCCACCCGCGGTAGTGTTGGAAGAGGTCACATATGGGTAAGTACCGTGGTCAATATCCAACAATGTGCCCTGCGCACCTTCGAACATAACCAATTCATCTTTCTGAGTTGCTTTATACAACAAATCAGAAACGTCGACGACCATATCCGTCAAAATATCGGCAACAGCCATGATTTCATCTAGGGTTTTCTGGTAATCAACCGCTGGTTCTTTGTAGTAGTTAACCAGTTGGAAATTGTGATATTCGATAATTTCTTTCAGCTTAACTGCGAATGCTTCCTTATCAAACAAATCACCAACACGCAGACCACGACGAGCAACTTTATCTTCATACGCAGGGCCAATACCACGACCGGTTGTACCAATTGCTTTTGCACCACGCGCTTTCTCGCGGGCATTATCTAATGCAACATGGTATGGAAGAATAAGTGGACAGGCTTCTGAAATGAGCAGGCGCTCGCGAACAGGAATACCACGGGACTCTAATGCGTTCATCTCTTTCATCAGCGCATCAGGCGCTAATACGACGCCATTTGCAATAATACTGATAACATTTTCACGCAAGATCCCTGATGGGATTAAGTGGAGAACGGTTTTTTCACCGTTGATAACCAGTGTATGACCAGCATTATGGCCCCCTTGATAACGAACAACATACTTAGCTCGTTCAGTCAGCAAGTCGACGATCTTGCCCTTGCCCTCGTCACCCCATTGGGTGCCCAATACGACAACGTTCTTACCCATTTCAAAATTCACTCGGTTGCTTAAAAATGGATTCTAACATCTCATCCCACACCTTTCAGTAATTTTTATCACATCCGTTATTTTTGTTAGCCACCAGACATAACAAGGCCCGCCTGATGCGGGCCTTACTGAGTGATTCAAAACTCATTAGTGCTGAACTGCACGCTTTTCAGGTGCTTTCATATAGCGGAAGAAATCAGCTTCTGGGCTTAATACCAGAACATCTTTCCCGTCTTCACTAAAGCTTTTCTCGTAAGCACGTAAACTACGGATAAAGGCATAGAAATCTGGCGCTTGACTGAATGCATCCGCAAACAGTTTAGCGGTTTCCGCATCACCAGCACCACGCAATGTAAGCGCTTCACGCTCCGCTTTTGCACGGATTTCAATAACTTGCTTATCTGCTGCTGCACGCAGCTTTTCTGCTTCTTCCAAACCTTGTGAACGATGACGACGAGCTACCGCTTCACGCTCAGCGCGCATACGCTGGTAAATCGCTTCTGAAACTTCCAGTGGTAAATTGATTTGTTTGATACGCACATCAACAACTTCAATACCCAATGCCGCCATACTGTTCGGATTGATAGCAAGCTGTTTATCTGCCGTTTCTCGCTCTACACGAGCCGCCGCCGATGCAATAGCATCATCCGCTTCAGTTATACTCGCTGTTTCTTTATCCGTTGTACCTTTGTTCAGCGCATCACGAACATCGGTGGTCAATTGACCACGGGAATCCGTTACGATACCACGAACATCCTTACGGCCAATCTCAGAACGCAGGCGGTCACTGAATTTACGCTTTAACAATACTTCTGCTTGAGAAATATCACCATTGCCGGTCGCCAGATAATAACGGCTGAAATCGTTAATCCGCCATTTCAGGTAAGAATCAACTATCAGGTCCTTATTTTCACTGGTCAAGAAACGGTCGGCTTGAATATCCATAGTCTGGATACGAGCATCCAGTGTTTTCACCGTTTCAACAAAAGGTATTTTGAAATGTAACCCCGGCTCATAAACAATCGGTTTATTTCCTGCATCGCGCAGAACCTTACCAAAACGCAGTACAATACCACGCTGTCCTTCCTGCACGATAAATAGAGAGGCATAGAGTGCAACTAATACCGCGACAATAACAACGACTAATGATTTACGCATGATTATTATCTCCCTACCCTGATAATGTCATTACGCAGATTATCTGTTCGGTTATAATTCGCTCCCCGGCCTGAATTTGAAGGCACAGTTGGACGGGTACCCCGCAGGTCAGAAGCTACCGTATTATCTGATTGCACTGTTCCCTCTTTTTTAACACCAGAAACATCACCACGTAACATTTGTTCTAATGGCAATACCAGCAAATTGTTATTGTGATCATTAACAATAATTTTGCGAGTACGGCTCAATACTTTCTCCATCGTTTCAATGTACAGACGTTCACGGGTAATCTCAGGTGCCTCTTTATACCTAGGCAACATTTTGGCAAAGCCCGCCACTTCCCCCTGTGCTTCCAATACTACACGAGACTTATAAGCTTTCGCCTCTTCAATGATACGTTGCGCATCACCTTTCGCACGTGGCAAGACTTCGTTCGAATAAGCCTCCGCTTCACGAATAGACTGCTGTTCATTCTCACGTGCAGCAATAACATCGTCAAAAGCAGCCTTGACTTCTTCTGGCGGACGAGCAGCCTGGAAGTTAACATCCAACAAAGTTATTCCCATGCGGTACGGAAGAATCGTCCTTTCCAACTCACGCTGAGTATCATCACGGACAATCATACGGTTTGCCGTCAAGATTTTATCCATCGTATATTTACCAACAACACCACGTACCGCGCTATCTGTCGCCTGACGCAGGCTGTTATCAGGACTTGTCACACTATAGAGATAAGCGGCAGGATCAGTCACACGATACTGCACGTTCATCTCCACGCGAACAACGCTTTCATCTGATGTCAGCATCACGCCAGAGGTTGCCAATTCACGAACAGATTCCACGTTAACTGGAACAACTTCATCAATGAATGTGGGTTTCCAGTTCAGACCTGGCTGCACAATATGGCTAAGTTTACCCAAACGGGTAACAACACCACGTTCTGTCTCCTTAATCGTATAAAAACCGCTAGCGGCCCAGATCACGACGACAACAGCAACGACAAGGCTAACAATACGCCCGCCAAATTTTGCCCCTTGGTCAGAACCATTACCGCCCTTGTTCCCACCAAAACCCCCGAGTTTACTGCTCAGCTTACGGAACAGATCGTCGAGATCAGATGCCCCACGGTTTCGACTACTTTTGTTCCCGCCGGAATTGCCGCTTTTATTGCTGCTTCCCCACGGGTCGCGGTCTTGTCCGTTGTTCCCGGGCTGATTCCACGCCATGTTTTAGCTCCATTCTTTTATGATTGGTTTTTCAGGCCAAGAGCCTCTTATAAACAAGCCGACTCTCAATCACATAAGTTTTCTGATATTCACCTGACAGGCACATCAGACAACATAATCAAACAAATCCTGTTCTTGTTTGCATAGACGGCGCCAGTCAACAATCGGCATTCTCACTTCGATACCAACTTTACCGTCCTCTTCTATCCACTCTTTCTCTATTGCTTGCAGTTGATAGAAGCGGCTGCGTAAACGACCTGCTTCCGGAGGCAAACGCAATTCGTAGTGTGCAATTTCACCCGAAAGACGCTCCGTTAACGCTTGTAACAATAACGGGATACCTTTACCGGTTTGCGCAGACAGCCAAACTCTAACCGGTAAGTTATCTTCGTTGCGATCAATACGCGGCGTGAAGCTGTCCAGCATATCAATCTTATTCATCACCAACAGTACCGGAATTTCATGCGCTTCAATTTCTTCCAGTACGCTGTCGACAGCGGCAATATTTTCGTCGATGCGGCTATCCGCAGCATCAATAATATGCAGCAACAATGTGGCTTGCCGGGTTTCCTGCAATGTTGCTTTAAATGCCGCCACCAGATCATGAGGCAAATGACGGATAAAGCCAACCGTATCAGCCAATACCACCGTACCAACATCATTAACTTCAATCCGTCGCAACGTTGGATCCAGCGTAGCAAACAATTGATCAGCCGCATAAACCTCAGCAGCCGTCATACGGTTAAACAAACTCGATTTACCGGCGTTGGTATATCCCACCAGTGAAACCGTCGGTATATCCGCTTTATTTCGCGCTTGACGCCCCTGTTCACGCTGTTTCTCAACCCGGCTCAGACGACTCAGGATCTGACGGATTTTATCCCGCAATAAACGCCGGTCCGTCTCAAGCTGCGTTTCCCCCGGCCCTCTCAAACCAATCCCACCTTTCTGACGTTCAAGGTGAGTCCATCCCCGGACAAGACGGGTAGAAAGATGACGTAGCTGCGCCAACTCTACCTGTAACTTCCCTTCGTGAGTCCGCGCCCGTTGGGCAAAAATATCCAGAATCACGCCGGTGCGGTCGATAACTCGACACTGACAGAGCCGCTCAAGATTGCGTTCCTGTGCAGGACTGAGTGCATGATTAAACAACACAACATCAGCACCACTAGCCTGTACCGCCTCAGCAATCTCTTCCGCCTTACCTTCTCCAACAAAATATTTCGGATGAGGGGCTTTCCTGCTCCCCGTGACAATTTGCACAGGAACTACACCAGCAGAAGTTACCAGTGATTCAAACTCACTGAGATTATCTGTGTCTTTATCCTGCGAGAAAAAAACATGCACCACAACGGCTTGTTCGCCGCCTTCATAACGTTCAAACAAAGGTGCGACCTCTCAGGCTGAGTAAAAAACTACGGGAAAAAACATAGGTAAAACCCCCTCCCTATGTTTTTCTTCATTCTATTACTGCTCTCAAACTTATTCAGTGCCATCACTTTCCTGTTGTGCTGCCGGAGCAGAAACGCCACCAGAATGATAATTACCTACGCTCGCCCCTACACTCGTATTGCTACTGTGATGAGAAACTGGGCGGGAAGGTACAACAGTAGAGATGGCATGTTTATAAACCATCTGGCTAACCGTATTTTTCAGTAAAATGACAAACTGGTCAAAAGATTCAATCTGACCCTGCAATTTGATGCCGTTGACCAAATAAATAGAAACCGGGACCCTTTCACGCCGCAATGCGTTCAGGAACGGATCTTGCAAAGATTGCCCCTTAGCCATTCTATATTTTCCTTATTTTGTTGTTTTTAACTAAGAACCTAAAGGTTCGAAAAAATGAACTACTCAAAAATTGCGCTTTGGTACTCATCAATTGTACACAATCAATAAACCTATGCACTAACAACCTGCATAACTGTGCTTAAAGCTTGCTCTGGTTGAGAACTATCCAACCAATGAACCGACTTCCAACCTCTGAGCCAAGTTACCTGACGCTTTGCCAACTGGCGCGTCGCACAAATACCGCGATAAATCATTTCATCGTAGTCAATTTCGCCGGAAAGATAAGACCACATCTGACGATAACCGACACAACGAATAGAAGGTAAATCCACATGCAAATCACGACGAGCATAAAGTGCTTTAACTTCCTCTTCAAACCCTGATTCAAGCATTTGATGAAAACGCGCTTCAATGCGTTGATGAAGGAGCTCACGTTTTGCCGGTGCAATAGCAAATTGATGAACACGATAAGGCAGCGATTCTCCTGACAATTTAGTCAGTTCAGTGAGAGTTTTACCTGAAATAAGAAAAACTTCCAGTGCCCGAGAAAGTCTCTGTGGATCATTAGGATGAATTCTTAACGCCGCCACAGGATCAATCTTCTGTAGTTGCTGATGCAATGCATCCCATCCTTGCTCTGCCGCCTGTTGTTCTATTTGTGCCCGAATAACCGGATTAGCCGAAGGTAAAGGCGACAAACCTTCAAGTAACGCCTTGAAATAGAGCATCGTTCCTCCCACCAGCAGAGGAATACGGCCAGAAGCAGTAATTTCTGCCATCTCCTTCAATGCATCGTGACAAAAATCAGCAGCAGAATAAGGTTGAGAAGGGTCCAGAATATTGATTAAACGATGAGGTGCCAACGCTTGCTCTTCGGTTGTTGGTTTGGCGGTACCAATATCCATTCCACGATAAATTAGCGCAGAATCAACGCTGATCAGCTCCACAGGAAGATGCTGGCGTAAAGCAACAGATAAAGCCGTTTTGCCTGAGGCCGTCGGACCCATAACAAAAATTGCCATTGGTAGATGTTGAGTTTTCTGATCACTCATGAGTAAGAGATGCCACCACTGCTTGTAAATCAATTAATTGTAATAACCCATCTGGTGGAGATTTTACCAGTTGTGGGCAAAGACGCTCAACATCAGCTAATAACTGCACCGCCTGAGCAACGCTCCACGTTCCATACTCACTGCCGATATGACGAGCAAGCCAAGTTACAACCTGTTCAGCCGATGCTGATGGCTGTTGTGCCAAATAACCTAGCAACTCAGGAATTAATTTAGGCAGATTTTGTTGCCGTAATGGTAACGATACCGCACATAGTATCGCTTTTCCATGAGATACAGATGCTTCAATACCAAAAGAGCCCAATAAGTCACTATAACGATTTAAAGCATCAGCTTCCTCTTTACTAAGAGATAGTTTCAGCGGTATCAACAATGGCTGTGATTTCAGCCCTTGCTCTGTTGGTGTTAACTGTGCTTGTCTTAACCAGCGTTCAGCTACCGGCAAAGATAACAACCCAATTCCCAATGGAGATTCAATCAGAGCATAACATGGTGAATATATGCTCAACACCTTACCAAAACTATGATTGCTATTTTTAACCTGAACAAGAGCAGAAGTGACCTTTTCTGCCATAACCGGAGCGGTTCTAGCTGGAAACAGCTCTCTTTTTTCTTCAGGTTCAGACTGCATCAGTTTCTGATATACCTCACCCTGACGTTTCTGATAATGATCTCCATGATATTGGCGATTTTCACCACCGCGAGAGCCCCCCATATTCCCTTTACTTGACAAAACCTCTTTTGGTGATGATGTTGCCACAGATGTCGCATTGTTTTGCCGGGAAAAATGATTTCCCCCTGCTGATGGCCGGTTTTCCGGCTCCCAGGCTGGCGCAGGTTCACAGCAAGCCATATTCAGCTCGGCACCGCTTCCGCGCTGTTTCAATACGGCTGTTACACCCTGATAGATAAAATCATGTACCAAACGGGCTTGATGGAAGCGAACTTCATGCTTCGCAGGATGCACATTCACATCCACTTGATGTGGATCAACCTCCAAATATAAAACATAAGCAGGCTGTTGTTCTCCCCGGAGCAAATCTTGATAAGCCTGACGGATAGCATGATTAATTAAGCGATCACGCATCATACGCCCGTTTACATAACAATATTGAATATCACTACTCGCCTCAGTATTCATCGGGTCAACAACCCATCCTTTAATCGATAAATCGTCGTGCTGCCAGGAAAGAGAAAGTGCCCGTTGCATAAAAGCGGTACCACAAATGGAGGCCAACCGCCGCTCATACTGCGATTCATCTTTTGCCGGCCGGTATTGGCGCACCAATTTACCGTTATGATGCAAATTGATTAATACATCCAAACGCGCCAACGCAATGCGTCTAACGACTTCATCAATATGACCAAATTCCGTTTTTTCTGTTCGCAGAAACTTGCGCCGCGCAGGAGTGTTATAAAAGAGATCCAATACTTCAACAGTACTGCCTACTGGATGTGCTGCCGGCTTTACAGTCACTGCCATATCCCGCCCTTCCGCGTAAGCTTGCCAGGCTTCATGCTGTTCTTCAGTACGGGAAGTTAATGTCAGACGCGAAACTGAGCTGATACTAGCCAGCGCCTCTCCACGGAATCCCATACTGATAATGGCTTCCAAATCATCAAGGGTAGCAATCTTACTGGTAGCATGACGAGCCAACGCTAGCGCAAGATCCTGATGGTTGATGCCACAGCCATTATCACGGACACGAATAAGTTTTACTCCACCGCGCTCAATTTCAATATCAATACGGCTAGCGCCAGCATCAAGGCTATTCTCCACCAACTCTTTTACTACTGATGCAGGGCGTTCTACGACTTCGCCAGCCGCAATTTGGTTTGCTAATTGAGGAGGTAAGATCTTGATCGCCATATTTAACCTTTACTTCTTGGCTGTTTCAGGTACAGCCTGTAATGGATTTGCTAGAAAATAGTTGCGCAACCCCCGATGGATAGCACTTGCTAGCTTATCCTGAAAATCATTGGAACCAAGTAATGCTTCTTCAGCCGAGTTACTGATAAATCCTGTTTCCACCAAAATTGAAGGAATATCTGGTGAACGTAACACACCTAAGCTAGCATGTTCTGGCGAACGTTTATGTAATAAACCGACCTTGCGCAATTCACTCAAAACCTGTACTGCAACATTATAGCCCACCCGTTGGGAGTGGCCGAATTGCAAATCCAGCACCGCCTGGCTTAGATAAGGATCAGCACCATTTGCCAAGGCATTACCTGCACCACCCAGTAACTCAGACTGTTTCTCATGCTGTTCAAGCCAATTACCCAATTCACTGTTTGCACGCTTGTTTGACAGCACCCAGACAGAAGCGCCACGTGCACTGCGATTAGGAGCGGCATCCGCATGAATAGAAATCAGCATATTTGCGCTATGTTTACGTGCAACCTCAGAACGACCAGCAACAGAAATAAAATAGTCTCCATTACGGGTCAAAACGGGTTTGAACATAGGATCATTGCGTAACAATGCTTCAAGTTTGCGCGCTACACTGATAGTCACATTTTTCTCTTTCAATCCACGTTGCCCAATCGCACCGGGGTCTTGACCACCATGTCCTGCATCAATAGCGACAACTACCCGCTGACCGCCCTTAGAAGTTGCTTGCAAAGCCGCCTGTTTTGTCGTCTGCAATTTGCTGTTAGTAAGTGATAGCTTACCTGTAGCAGCTTGGGAACTCTCTCTAAAAACAGACTTGCCAGTAGATACCCCGGAGGCCCGAAGGGTAAAAATCACCCGATATTCACTATTCGATTGCTGCATTATAGAGTTGACTTTAACTTTATTATTTAGTTCAAATACAATGCGTTTTTTTTGTCGATCAGGTGCCTGGCTGGAACGGATTTTCCTCACTAAATCCTGCCCCGGTAGATTCATAGGTAAACCAACAATTTTTTCTGTTTGATGGATATCTACCACTAAACGCTCTGGCGAATGCAATGGAAAAAAACTGTAATTGGGGCGACCACCGGAAAAAACCATCGTCACTTTAGATTCATTTATGCTGTTACTGACGTGAATATTGGATAAAGTCGCCGCGGTTGCGGTTGTTACCACTAAACTGCTCATCATAATAAACAACCAGCACATTATCATAAAACTGATCTGCCATTTCTTTATCATTTTTGCGACTAAAGGACACATCATGGTCGGGTGATCCCTTATAAGTATTTCAAATTATCTAACAGGCTCTCACCATATTTAGACAAAGCAATAAAATGTGCCTGTCTCCCTTCGGACTGGTAACTCAAATGTAATTCAATATCTGCATCCGGTAATACGCCTTCTCCTTGCTGAGGCCATTCCACCAGACAAATGGCATCTTGATGGAAATAATCACGTATTCCCATAAATTCCAACTCTTCCGGATCTGCCAATCGGTAAAGATCGAAATGGTAAACCGACCTCGGTGTTAAAGCATAAGGCTCAACCAAAGTATAAGTTGGGCTTTTTACATGCCCTTTATGACCCAGAGACTGCAAAAAACCACGGCTAAACGTAGTTTTACCGGCACCCAAATCACCATATAAATAAATTACACCACCACTATTACAGGCAGCAGCAACTGCGCTTCCAAGAGAAACTGTCGCATCTTCATCTTTAAGTGATAAAATAAGTTCTTTCATCGAATAATATCTGTTGTTTTATTAATTCATCAGCTAAAACGATAACCCTAACACACTTCTATTATCAACATTTAACATCTTCTGCTCAGTTTCATTATCAAACCCACTATTTTTGGGCTGAAACAAATTATGCTACACTGCAACACCTTGCAGTATAAGCCGATTTCCACCATGACAACGCCTCTCGATCTTAACCTTCTGGTCTCCAACATCAAACAATGGGGTCACTCCCTTGGTTTCCAGCAAGTTGGCATTTGCGATACTGATTTATCCGTGGAAGAACCAAAACTTCAGGAATGGCTGGATAAACAGTACCACGGGGAGATGGCATGGATGAAACGCCACGGCATGATGCGTGCTCGCCCGGATGAACTTTTCCCAGGGACATTGAGAGTTATTAGTGTAAGAATGAATTACCTCCCTGCTAAAGCTTCTTTTGCCAGCACGCTAAACGACGCCGAACTCGGTTATATTAGCCGTTATGCCCTGGGAAGAGATTATCACAAACTGCTGCGCCAACGTCTTAAGAAACTCGGGGAGCAAATTCAAAATTATTGCCATGACTTTGAATATCAAGGAGTCCTTAATTTTCGGCCTTTTGTTGATTCAGCACCCATAATGGAACGCCCACTCGCCGCTAAGGCCGGATTAGGCTGGGTCGGTAAACACTCACTTATTCTTAATAGAGAAGCTGGTTCATGGTTTTTCCTCGGTGAGTTGCTGATTAACCTTCCTCTGCCTATAGATCCTCCACAAGAAGAGCAATGTGGACGCTGTGTCGCCTGCATGACAACCTGCCCAACCGGTGCAATTATCGCCCCTTATACTATTGATGCCCGCCGTTGTATTTCCTACCTCACAATTGAATTGGAAGGCATTATTCCTGAAGAATTTCGTCCACTGATGGGAAACCGTATTTACGGTTGTGATGATTGTCAGATTATTTGTCCTTGGAACCGCTTTTCCCAATTGACAGATGAAGATGATTTCAGCCCTCGTGTGACATTACATACACCAAAGTTATTGGATTTATTCAATTGGAGTGAAGAGAAGTTCCTACGGATAACGGAAGGTTCTGCAATTCGTCGCATCGGCTATTTACGCTGGTTACGCAATATTATTGTTGCTTTAGGAAACGCACCCTATCAATACGATATCATTCTGGCTCTGCAACAGAGACTAGGATTAAACACAATGCTAGACGAACATATTCATTGGGCTATTGAACAGCAAATCATTCGCCGCAAAACGAATACTGTTAGTGTACAAACACCACAACAGAAACGACTTATTAGGGCGATAACCAAGGGCTTGCCCAGAGATGCTTAATTATTAGCCATCTTTGTAACGTATAAAAAGATTCAGATAATTTTTCTGTGAATAAAATAAAAACCCCTTGTTGATCAATGCTCAAAAAAAGCGCAAGTGATCAATGTGATATTTCTTAACAAAGGATCATTCCGAAAAATTATCAATAAGTTACAAAATAAATATTCATTTTGTAACATTCAAAGTCAGAAAAATTCAAATGCAACAGCCTGTGGATAAGTCTGTGTGATAATTTTAAAGCATCGAACTTATTTGCCGGGAAACCAACTTCTGGGCTGTGGATAAAAAATAGAAATCTGTACTGCGAGGATATAACCTAAAAACCAAATCAAAGTAAGTGAATACAACCATTGAGGAAGAAACTTAGAGCGGGAAGTAAATCCTTCGAATATCATCTAATTCATTGATTCAAAAGAGATTTTACCCATACCTCATTGACGAAAGGAGTGCATTATGTACTACCTCAAAAAGTTTGGCAAGCAGAAGTTGAAAAAATATTTTGCAATTATAAGGATAATACTTTCTTCACCCCTATATACCCGTCATCTTTCAAGTTGCCTCTTTGTTGGCTGCACTCACCCACCCCGGTCACATAGTTATCTATGCTCCCGGGGATTCGCTCCCTTGCCGTCGCGATCCATCTTGAAATCCATTGGGTATATATAGCAATGGTGCGACAACTCAGACTTTCAGCGTTTGTTATACCCCACGATATTCATCCACCCCATCGCAATGCCTGGATGTCTCCGGTGCCCTAAATAGCACCACAAATGCCTTTAGCGGCCATGATGCCAAAGGTTCCTTTAGAATTAGCGGGATTCTCAACGGAGGTACTTACCCCGTTTACCCGTCCCATTACAATATGATCAAAGTTGATTATCAGTATTAAGCAATCCGACCTGAAGCCTCATGGCCTCAGGTCAACAAGCTCCCTGGAAGCAAGGGAGACAGCCGAATTCACCATGCGAAATTTTTTAGTCGCCAATGCGATAAATGCTTTAGTGGCCGGTGACGATTGACGTTCATCAAACACAGCCAACCCGACATGTCGTTTCACCTTTGGATTCAGCGCCTTCTTGATATAGTGAACATCACGAGCCGGCGGCAGAGATGACTCGGCAACAATCGACACCGCATCCCCACGTTCAACCGTAGCCAAAGTACTTAACAATTGAGACGTCCGATAGCGAATATTAGGTTGCAATCTTGCCGATAAAAAAAGCCTGGAAACCAGTTCAGCCGATCCGGCTTCTGTCAATACGAATGGTCCAACACACAGATCTTTCAACATCACCGTATCCTGCAATACCAAAGGATGATCTACCGGCAACAAAGCCACCATCTGGTCTTCAAGAATCGGATAAGTGTCGAATTGGTCTTCCGGCAGAGTCACAAATCCCACATCCACGCGCCTATCCATAAGCCATTGCACAACCTGCCTGTCTGGTCCCTCATCAATATGGACCTCAATGCCGGGGTAAAGCCTGCGATAATCGGCCAGTACCGTTGGCAACAGCCACAAGGATGAAGTCGGGCCAAACGATCCGATTCGCAGCGTACCTCGTTTCATCCCTCGTGCATCCGCTGCTTCTTGCCGCATAGTTTCAGCCAGACCAAGAATGGCCTGGGCTTTTTGTAGCAAACTTTCTCCTATATCTGTCAGTTCGACAGCGCCTTGATGCCGATGCAGTAGCTCTACGCCAAGCTCCTGTTCAAGGAGTCTGATGGCATGGGAAACCCCAGACTGAGAGATCTTGAGCTGGGCCGCAGCTAAGGTAAAGCCCTTCCGTTCAGCAACAACAGCAAAAATTTCGAGCTGGGTTAAAGTCATTATCTCCCCCTTGAGTAATCACTCATTTCCGCATGATCATACATCTGAATAAGTATATGCAATGCGGATATAAAACAATAGGCGAAGCATGCTCGCCGAGCGCTCAACCGAGTTTCCAAACCATAATTAATTAAAAAAGGGGATTTTATGAGTTACCAATGGCCTTCAGATGGCTCATCTTCCATATGGCCGGAGATAAACAGCATGTTCTTATCCCTCCGTGGATTTTCAGACGAATTTATTCCCATGAATGACACTCAGCGAACCTACAAAAAACTCCTGATGGGATTTGATGCCATCACCTCTTGCGAGATGAAAGAACTTTATAAATTCAAAATCACATTAACTCAAATGAACGAACACGACCTCTCTCTCCCTGAGCTTTGTCTTATCCATAAGGCATTCAGCGCATGGGTAAAATTTGATTACGAAAACGCGAGATCGCTTCTGACCCAACATATTCGAGCATACCCATCGGATATTATCGCGCTCTTCTTCATTCACATGCTTGATTTCTGCACTGGCAAAACAACCAACCTAAGGTCTCTTCTGCTTTATTGTGACGAACACATTCCTGGCACTCACTACCTCTATCCATATTATCTTTCCATAAAATCATTCGTCCTTTGTGAAGCTCAATGTTTTGATGATGCCTTAGCAGTTGGTTTTAAGTCTGTTAAACTAATGCCGGACAATATCTATGGCATTCATGCTGTCGCACATGCCTTGCATGAGCTAGGCCGCTGGAAAGAACTTTGCCACTTCCTGACCAATTGCAAAGAACATTGGATAACCAACGCCGGAATGGGAATGCATGTATACTGGCATCTCGCCATCGCGTATGAACGATCCGATGAGATCACGCTGGCATTGCAAGCTTTTGATGAATTATATGCGCTAAAAGACAATCCATTTGCTAAACAAGATTTGGACGCCGTAGAATTCTTGTGGCAGCTTAGGCTCAAATCTGCCGACGCTAAGTTCCAACCAATATGGGAGCGTCTTGCCGTCCTTTGGACAGGCAGCATCAGCTCATCCACCTCTTACTTCCACAAGATACATGCAGCACTTGCTTTTTCTGCAATAAATCAGTCTTTTCTTATCGAGAAGCTAATCGCGGAAAGCGATGGATTTGGCATCGAACCAGACACACATTCCACAGGGATAGACGTCCTTAAAGCGATCTTACTATTCACATCGAGACACTACGAAGAGTGTTTAAGCAAACTCCGTCTCAGCTATGAGAAATGGCCATTATTGGGAGGTAGCCGTGCTCAACGTGAAATATTAGAACAGACGATGGAATACGCCGCCTTGAAAGCCTCTTCCACCCTATAAATCGCGATATTGACAAACATGAAAAGCAACCACGCATCAACGCAGTCGGTCAACAACTACTCAACCTATATCAAGCTGTCTCTTGTGGCTATCATCTGGGGCGGAACATTTGTTGCAGGTCGATACATTTCTGTCGAGACACCTCCCTTGCTATCAGCAAGCCTCAGATTCATTCTTGCGGGCATGACGTTAATTATCTTCCTCATTTTATCAGGAAAGATGTTCGTCAAGATTAGCCTATCTCAGTTATTGAAAATCATTGGACTTGGCCTCTGCGGAATATACACCTACAACCTGTTCTTCTTTTATGGTCTACATCATACAACCGCATCCAGAGCTTCACTTATCGTGGCGCTGAATCCAGCAGTAATGGCGATTTTTTCATATCTCTTTTATAAAGAAAGGCAATCACCATTGAAAATACTGGGAATTATTCTTTGTCTGCTTGGTGCAATGATCGTGATTTTCAGCAAAACACCACAACTGACGGTGGGAGCAGAGGGTAACTGGTTGGGTGATACGTTGATCTTTGGCTGTGTTTTAAGCTGGGTTGCTTATAGCGTCTTCTGCAAGAATATTGTGAACCAAATCGGCCCGCTACATACCGTTACATACTCCATCCTGGCAGGCGCTATCATGCTGACAGCAACGGCCATTTTCACAGGGCAAATGAGTTTATCTGCAATACATACATTACCTATAACTGATCTCTACAGCTTACTTTATCTCGGTGCAGTAGGCTCAGCGGTAGCCTACATCTGGTATTACGACGGAATCCAAAGAATTGGTTCCACTCGCTCTGGCGTATTTATTGCGCTTAACCCTTTGACTGCGGTATTGCTCGGCGCAGTACTATTAGATGAGAGATTAACATTCCCAATGTTCATCGGCGGTGCTCTCGTCATCGGAGGCATCCTGATTTGCAATAGGAGATCAATCGGTAAAAAACTTATTCCACCGGAACCTAAATCTGGGATCAACCATAAAGCAAAGAATTACAGGAGATAAGCCAGAAATTTCCCCCTATCGACGCTTTGGTACAAACAAAAGCGTCGATCTTACTGAGACCTGATGGCAAACCTGATTTTTGAACTTAAAAACCATGAATGTAAGAAATTTCAATGGATATTTGCATATCAAAAATGGGAGCGGAGAAATGCAACTCACAAACCATCTCTAACAAGCAAAATAATAATAATTTTTCCTACATTACCTCATGCCAATAGACTTGCTTGTTCTACTTTTACAAAATCGGCATTTGCTTAATTTGCTCAGTCATTTTACAATCAATTTATTGACTTTTTATAGTCTATATTTAGTCTTTTTTGATGTGAGGGATTCTATGCGTTATTCAGAACAAATTAAGCCTATCAGCTACCTTAAAGCCAATGCAGCTACGGTGATGACGACACTCTCTGAGTCCCGCTCACCGATGATTATTACACAAAATGGCGAAGCAAAAGCGGTGATCCAGGATATTGCTTCTTATGAACAGATTCAGGAAACTATGGCGTTGTTAAAGATTTTGGCTTTAGGACAACAGCAGGTTAAAGCGGGAGAAATCACTCCGGTAAAGGATGTGGTTCAACGTTTAAAGAATAAAAGAAAGTTTTCCTAATGCCATATCAGGTGGTACTGACTAAAGATGCCGAGGCGGATTTAGAGGATATCTACGATTACATTGTCGAAAATGACAGTTCAGGGAAAGCCGATTATGTATTGGATCAGTTGCTGAAAACAGCAAACAACTTGGCTAACTTTCCTGAAAAAGGCAATTATCCCAAGGAGTTGCAGGAGCTAGGGATCCGCGATTTTCGCCAAACATTTTTTAAATCTTATCGGGTCATTTATCAGCTCATTGGTCAACAGGTGGTGATTTTTGTAATTGCCGATGGTCGGAGGGATATGCAAACCCTGCTTATGCGCCGGTTGCTGAGTGGTTAGATTTTCCCTGTATGTATTACGTTATCAAACAATGGATATGAAACTCACAAGTTAAATACAAAAAATTTACCAATAACCCAGACGATGTTTACAACATCATGCAACATGTTTATCACGTGAAAATAAGACTGGCAAAGGAGAAGGATATTTAGGTTATCGACATGATATAAGGAAGACTTGGAGCGGGAAACGAGACTCGAACTCGCGACCCCGACCTTGGCAAGGTCGTGCTCTACCAACTGAGCTATTCCCGCATTACTGACTGGTGATCACCTGAAATAATATACTAATCCCAGGAAATCAATTGCGAATCTAAACTTGGAGCGGGAAACGAGACTCGAACTCGCGACCCCAACCTTGGCAAGGTTGTGCTCTACCAACTGAGCTATTCCCGCGTCATTGATTGGCTAACGATAGCCAGAAATAACATACTGATTCTAAACCAAAATTTGGAGCGGGAAACGAGACTCGAACTCGCGACCCCGACCTTGGCAAGGTCGTGCTCTACCAACTGAGCTATTCCCGCATATCTTTTAGTACGCTATCTATACCTTATGAAATTCTTCATCGGTATGGGGAGCGCATTATACGAAAAATCATTGCGCCCGCAAGCCCTTCAACGCAAAAAAACAAACTTTTCGGCAAAATGACGATTTAAACATCAACATAGATTAATTAATCGTCATACTGAGCTTGCGTTATCAAGCCAGTTAAAACTTTCTGGCTTACAGTTGAATAAAATGTTCCCGATAATAGGCTAATTCAGCAACTGATTCACGGATATCATCCAGCGCCTGATGAGTATTCTGTTTCTTAAGCCCAGCAAGGATTTCCGGCTTCCAGCGACGAGCTAATTCTTTAAGTGTACTGACATCCAGATAGCGGTAATGAAAGTAAGCTTCCAATTCTGGCATATAGCGGAACAAGAAACGCCGATCCTGACTCACACTGTTACCACAAATGGGAGAAGCACCTGCCGGAACCCATTTTTCCAAAAATTCAATCGTCGCCTTCTCTGCCTCACGATCATCAATTTTACTGGCTTTAACACGTTCAACCAACCCACTGCCCGTATGGGTGCGCACATTCCATTCATCCATCAGAGCAAGTTGTTCATCAGACTGATGAACCGCAATGACCGGCCCTTCAGCCAAGATATTCAAATTTGCATCGGTGACAATTGTCGCAATTTCAATAATGCGATCCCGCTCTGGATCTAAACCCGTCATTTCTAAATCTATCCAGATAAGATTGTGCTCACTTTTTGACATGTTATATCCTAGATTGGAGAGAGAGTTATTATTAATGGTGTATCATAGCGCTTTTAAGCAATAACAGCGATAAATGTGGAACAAGTGAGGTTCGGTGGCTAAGCATAAACTATCCAAAGGCCAGCAACGGCGGGTACAGGAAAATCATCAGCGCAGGCTGAAAAAACAGGACAATAAACCTGAAATGGATGATAGTCAGTTAGGTGAACCTCAGGAAGGGCTAGTTATCAGCCGTTTCGGCCAACATGCTGATGTCGAGGCAGAAGACGGTTCTATACAACGTTGTAATATTCGCAGAACTATCCGTTCATTGGTAACGGGTGATCGGGTGGTATGGCGTCCTTCGCTGCAAACCCAAGTAGATGTTAAAGTGAATGGTATTGTTGAAGCCGTTCACGAACGGACTTCCGTACTTACGCGGCCTGACTATTATGATGGTATTAAACCTATCGCCGCCAATATTGATCAAATAGTGATTGTGTCAGCCATTCTTCCTGAACTGTCACTCAATATTATCGATCGCTACCTTGTTGCCTGTGAAACATTGGGCATTGAACCGTTGATTGTATTGAATAAAATTGATCTTTTGGACGAAGAAAGCCGTGCATGGGTCAGCGAAATCATGTCCACATACCACAACATTGGTTACAGAGTATTGAAACTATCAAGCCATACTGGCGAAGGTATGGAAGAATTAACGAAGATGCTCGCAGGTCGAATCACTATTTTTGCCGGTCAATCTGGTGTGGGTAAATCAAGTTTACTCAATACACTCTTGCCGGAAAGTGAAGCAGAAATCTTGGTCAATCAGGTTTCAGATGTTTCCGGTTTAGGTCAACACACCACAACGGCATCCCGTCTTTATCATTTTCCTCATGGCGGTGATGTCATTGATTCTCCTGGTGTTCGAGAGTTTGGCCTGTGGCATTTAACACCGGAGCAGATAACTCAGGGTTTTATTGAGTTCCGTGATTATCTGGGCAGTTGTAAATTCCGTGATTGTAAACATCGGGACGATCCAGCATGTGCGTTACGCAAGGCAGTGGAAGACAATGAAATAACTCAAGAACGTTTTGAGAATTATCACCGTATTCTCGATAGCATGGATCAAATTAAGCCACGCAAGACTTTTACAGATAACGATAGCTAACTGACATCAAATGAAAGGACGGGTACAATAACCCCCTTTTATCTAATTTTGCCAATAGAATCCAAGAGGTTGACGTGCTGGATAACATTAAAATCAGGTTGCACTATTTACTGCCTAAACAGGGAATAACTCATCTAGCAGGTTGGTTTGCCAACAAAAAAGCTGGCTGGTTAACTCAACTGGCAATCAAGGCGTTTGCCCGTGTTTATAAAGTGGATATGAATGAAGCGAAAGCGCCTGAGTTTTCAGCATACACCACATTCAATGAGTTTTTTATCCGCCCATTAAAAGATGATATTCGCCCAGTTGTCAGCAATGAACACCAATTAGCGCTACCTGCTGATGGTACTATCAGTCAGTTAGGCAATATCCGAACATACCAGCTCCTTCAAGCCAAAGGACATCACTACACACTTGAAGCTCTACTCGCCGGCAATCACCAATTGGCAGAGATATTCCGTGATGGGCAGTTTGTAACGACTTACTTATCACCTAAAGATTATCACCGTGTACATATGCCTTGCGATGGATTACTGAAAGAGATGATCTATGTCCCAGGAGATTTATTCTCTGTCAATCCATTGACTGCTGCCAACGTGCCAAATCTGTTCGCTCGTAATGAAAGAGTCATCTGTCTGTTTGAGACTCAATTTGGGCCCATGATACAGATTCTAGTTGGTGCAACTATCGTCGGCAGTATTGAAATGACTTGGTGTGGTACGGTTACACCACCACGGGAAGGTATTATCAAACGCTGGACTTACCCCGAAGCTGGTGCAACTGACGCAATTTCTTTAAAGAAAGGTGAAGAAATGGGGCGTTTCAAATTGGGTTCTACCGTCATTAACCTGTTTGCACAAAATCAGATACAGTTAGCCGGGCATTTAAGCAGTGGCTCAACAACCCGCATGGGTGAACTGTTAGCCCAAGCTATCATGCCTGACGAACCTACTGACAACATAAGCTAATCCCTTGCCAAGGAGAGCCCTTTATCGTGCGCCTGATTATCAGCTTACTGCTTAGCCTGATCATTATTAATCCGGTTCTTGCTGCGATTCCACTTGATGAGAACCAGCTCAAACAAGAACTGAAACAAATCGAATCCAGCAAAAACCCGCAGGATGCAGAAGTTACTCAGGCGTTGCAAGGCGCTCTCAATTGGATTGCCGATACTAAATCAGCTAACGACAGAACACAAAAGTATCAGACCGCCATTGATGATTTTCCTAAAATAACGAAAGAACTTCGTCAAAAATTACTTACTGAAAGTGATACTCCCCGCCCAATTCCTGCTAACCAACCCATAGCAAGCATTGAGCAACAGATCATTCAGGTCAGCAGTCGGTTACTAGAACAAGGGGGGCAATTACAGCAAGAACAGGACAAAGGACGGGAAATCAGTGACTCTCTAATACTATTACCGCAACAACAATCAGAAGCACGAAGCTTGCTAACTGAAGCATCTTCTCGCCTACAATCATTAGGAACACCCTCCACCCCATTAGGAGAGGCTCAATTTGCCTTAGCTCAAGCCGAAGTCAATGCCCACAAAGCGACAGTCAATGAACTCGAAATAGCTCAACTTTCTGCAAATAATCGACAGGAAATTTCCCGTATGCGGGTTGAACTGTTCAAAAAGCGATATCATCGACTTGATCTTGAACTGCAACAACTCCGTAGCCAACTTAATGCACAACGCCAGCAAAAAGCAGAATTAGCCCTAGAACATACCGAGATGCTGGCGGAACAAAGTGATCAGCTACCAAAATTTCTGCTTGATGAATTACAACTGAACCGGAATTTATCTCAGGAATTAAATCAACAAGCACAACGAATGAATGTCATCGGCTCAAAGCAACGCCAAGCCGCCAGTGATATTATTCAGGTCCGGCAAGCATTGAATACTATTCGTGAACAGGCACAATGGCTCGGTGGCTCTACAACACTCGGAGAAGCGCTCCAAACTCAGCTTGCCCGTTTGCCTGACATGTCTAAACCACAGCAACTTGATCGGAATATTGTCAAATTCAGGGTCGATAGGCTGAAATACGAAGACATGCTGGAGCAGCTACAAAAAGACACAAAACCCGTACAGAAAAGCAACGTTGCGTTAACTGCTGAACAAGAGAGGATTTATGATTCTCTTACCCGCACCCGCAAAGAATTACTTAATTCATTATTATCTGGTTACGACAGTGAAATCCTTGAATTGACCAAACTGAAAGTCGCTACCAGTCAGCTAAATGATGCGCTAACCGAAGTTAAAGAGGCCACACACCGTTATCTATTCTGGGTCGCGGATGTTAACCCCATTTCGCTCAATTACCCAATCAGTGTCGTGCAGGATCTGACCCGTCTATTATCGCTGGATACCTTCTCTCAGTTAAGCGGCGCTCTAATAGTCATGCTGACCACTCAGGATACGCTGCTGTATCTGCTTGGCACCCTCTTCCTGGTTATATTCAGCGTCGGTTCTCTCCGCCATTATCATGCATTCCTTGAACGCGCGAGTAACCGTATCGGCAAAGTCACCTATGATCACTTCTCCCTCACTTTACGTACCGTATTCTGGTCGGTTGTGGTCGCGTTACCTTTGCCCATGCTCTGGTCCGCCATTGGCTATGGCCTGCAAAGCGCTTGGCAGTATCCTATGGCGACAGCTATTGGTTATGGTGTCAGTGCTACGACGCCCGTATTATGGATCTTCATACTAAGTGCCACTTTCGCCCATCCCAATGGGTTATTCATTGCCCATTTTCGTTGGCCGGAAGAACGTGTTAAACGGGCCTTACGATTCTACCAACTATCTATCTTTGCCATTGTACCGTTGGTCATGGCATTGATAACGTTTGAACATTACAGTGATCGAGAATTTTCTTCCACACTCGGTAGGCTCTGCTTCCTCGTCCTATGCGTCTCCTTAAGCCTGATCACTAACAGCTTGAAACGGGCAAAAGTCCCGCTCTATCTGGATAAAAATGGCTACGGCGAAAATGTTATCAATATTGCTCTCTGGTGGATTTTACTCTCTGCGCCGATAGTCGCAGCACTAGCTTCCATACTCGGGTATTTCAGCACATCACAAGCATTGCTAGGGCGTTTAGAAACTTCCGTTGCTATCTGGTTCTTCCTACTGGTTATTTACCATATTATCCGTCGTTGGATGCTGATTCAGCGACGCCGGATCGCCTTTGACCGGGCAAAACAGCGACGGGCAGAAATTCTGGCCCAACGCGCCAAAGGAGAAGACGACTCAACAGGTTCAAGCAGTATCGAAGGCGCCATTGAAGTTGAGGAACCCATTATTGATCTGGATGCAATCAGCGCTCAGTCACTGGGATTAATCCGTTCAATTCTGACTCTGCTTGCCTTGGTTTCACTCATTTGGCTCTGGTCTGAACTGCATTCCGCTTTCTCATTTCTAGAAAATATCCGACTGTGGGATGTCACCACCACCATAAACAATGTAGAAACTGTTCAACCCATCACCGTAGGTTCTGTCTTGATTGCTATCTTGGTGATTATTATCACCACTCAACTGGTGCGTAACCTGCCCGCGCTGCTTGAGTTGGCCTTACTACAGCATTTGGAACTCACGCCAGGTACCGGCTTCGCCATCACCACACTCACCAAATACACCATTACTTTGATTGGGGGTTTAGTGGGTTTCTCCCTGATTGGTATTGAATGGTCAAAATTGCAATGGCTTGTCGCGGCGTTAGGGGTTGGATTAGGTTTTGGCTTACAGGAAATCTTCGCCAACATCGTTTCCGGCCTGATGATATTGTTTGAAAAACCCATTCGTATCGGAGATACCGTGACTATCCGCAACCTGACCGGGAGCATCACCAAGATCAATACACGCGCGACAACCCTGTCAGACTGGGACAGAAAAGAGATCATTGTTCCTAACAAAGCCTTTATTACCGAGCAGTTTATTAACTGGTCATTATCTGACACCATCACTCGTGTTGTACTGACAATCCCTGCGCCGGCAGAAGCTAGCTGTGAAGAGGTCACCCAAATCCTGTTAACTGCGGCTAAACGCTGCACGCTTATCCTTGATAACCCGGCACCTGAAGCCTATCTGGTTGATCTTCAACATGGTATTCAGATATTTGAATTACGTATTTATGCCGCTGAAATGGGGCACCGCATGCCGGTTCGTCACGAAGTCCATCAGCTTATTTTGCAAGGATTCCGCGAACACGGCATTACTCTGCCATTCCCGCCATTTCAAGCGAGTATTGATGTGATTGGTCGGGATATTCGCAGTGCGACAACAACTAGATCAGGCCGTAATCCACCACGTCAACCGGGTAGTTTGTAAAAAGATAATGAAGCACTGAACATCCGTACTTGAATCAACTCACCCTATTTCAGGCAAAATATGGCCTTTTACCGCCATTCTATGCTTGAAATAGGCTTTGCGAAGCAATTAATGTCGCGCCACAAGAGGTTTTCATTCCCTCCAGCGCATACATTTGCCCATGAGAGCTGACTATTTTAGGCGTCCCTTCCACAATGGTTTGATTGCCACCACATTTTGGACAGGATACAGCATCCCCAACCCGAGCCGCTTTCTTCCCTAACACATCAACGCCTTCATCACCTGCTAACACCTTGCCACCATGCGAAGTCGAATCACCGACCAAAATAATAGAACGTGACATCTTTCCCTCCATTAACTAATGATTAAATATTAATTTCAGCTGCTAACCTCTGGCTATCATGGCGCCACAACTTGATTAAAGAAAATTTATCTATACCCGTTATCTTTCAAGTTGCCTCTTTGTTGGCTGCACTCACTCACCCCGGTCACATAGTTATCTATGCTCCCGGGGATTCGCTCCCTTGCCGTCGCGATCCATCTTGAAATCCATTGGGTATAAATAAAACTCATTGAAATAAATTACATAATTATGTTAATCGAACACCTAAAAAATTTACATCATTAACTGTTTGAAACAAAAAATTGCACCTATTTAAATTATCAACCTTGATATCCATCAGCTCAAAATATAAATTTACATTAATATTTGATCGGAAAAAAGACAAAGGTAGATATGAAAAATTTTGAAGACTTCTATCGGGAAGCACTTTCACAAATAAAGCATGATCTGAGTAACGCAGCGCAAGAGCATCCACACCTTGCTCCATTTACCTCCGAATCTGGCGACCCGGATGTTCTCCGATTATTGGAAGGTTTTGCGCTTACAACTGCCGGTATTAAGCAGAAAATTGATGATGGTTTCCCGGAAATCATTAACCCTCTTCTACGAAAAGTATGGCCGATACCTTTACATCCGATCCCTTCAACCAGCATTGTCCAGCTAGATATTCAACCGGGCAGCATGACTGAAACCACAAGCATTGCCAAAGGCAGTGAAATTTCCGCCATACAGCAGAATCAATCCATTACATTCAGAACCACTCAAGATATCAATATTGAGCCCATCACTTTGGTCCATAAAACGCTGACACACAGCGGAGACAAGAGCCTGATATCACTGACCTTTCAATATCATGGGCAAACTACCCATTGGAAGACAGGGCAAGTCACGCTTTTTCTCGGAGAAGATCAAAAACTGGCGTCTTTACTGACCAAATACGTGGATCAATCGCTGAACAACACTTATCTGAAAACATCCCTAAAAGAGACGGAGATGTGGCTGGCTATTGAGATCACACCACGCCTGAAAGAAAATTTGGTCCTGCCGAGACCCCATGACTATTTCTGGCCGTTGCAGGTGTTATACGAATACCTCTATCTGCCACATGTTAATGACTTTATGTCATTTGATTTATCGGAAGAAATCGCTGAGCTCCCTTTGGGAGAAGATAAGCAATTTACCATTATTCTAGAATTTGACCGTAACATTCCCATCGAGGACATTACACCCGCATTTATTCCCCATTGCGTACCCGTTATTAACCTGGCTCCGGCAAGAACAAAACCGATAACATTTGAAAAGGGCAAATCGCGTTATGTATTAGCAGCGAATGAAATCTTTAGTATTGATAACATTAAACTCCAATCCGATCCTGATGGAACATCTGAAGGATCTGCTCACAGCGTTCCTCTTATCAATAGCGAGCAACTGGCCGCCTGCCATTTTGCCGAACCCGGTGACAACATATTACTTTTTAACCATATACGGGAAGAATCGCCATTTGGTGGCAATCAAATTAATCTCACGTTTTATGATCATCAGGCAAAACCCGTAACAGAACACTACTATCGCGAATTTTACTGCCAATATCACAGATATCATACGCAAGCACGGACATTGGGCATCGGGCAAATCTGTATACCCAGCGAGCAGATACCCAGCCATATTCAGGCCAGGAATATCGTGGCGGCGTCAAAAGATCTTCCTGCCGTCGTAAACAGTCATCAGCACTGGCCGATACTCTCTTTGTTGTCGATTGGGCCATTTTTTCTCAGTCATATTGAATCAGTCAGATCTCTGGTCAAACAACTTGATACCTTCGCGCATCTGGACGCCCCGCGTAGCCGGCATATTCAGCGCATGGCCGATGGTCTCAGCGCTATCTACCTTGAGCCATACTACCATTTTGACAAGGGCATTCCTGTGAGAGGCCAAGCCATCACACTGCGCATGACACCAGAAAATTATGAACATGAAGGAGAAATGTACGTTTTTGCCAAAACACTACACACCGCTTTCTCCCTCTGTTTTGTTGAAACCAGCTTTCACAGATTAACCGTTATCAATAACGATACCAATGAATACTGGGAATTTTACAATATGCCTGGGCATCAGAAGATCATGTAATTGAAGGAAACATTATGAAAACCGGACTCCGCTTTTCCTGCACCATCGGCAATCTGCCGCCCATGACTTTTGCGGTAGTGAATTTTACATTAGATGAAGCGCTTTCAGCGTTATTTACCCTGTCTCTCACATTAGCGGCAAACCGTTCAGATATAGACACGGACACCCTCCTGCTCCAAACCGGGCTGTTCACCGTTACCCGTGACGATATTCTGCAACGTGAAGTGAAAGGATTGGTTGCAAGTGCGGTTGTTGGCGCCACAAACCGACATCAAACTCAGTATCACCTGACAGTCAGACCAGAAATGTGGCTGCTGACCCTCGATCAGGACAGCCGTATTTATCACCAGCTTAGTGTCCCCGATATTTTACAACGCATACTGAAACAGAAGAAACTCCGGGCCAATATGCATTTGAATAACCCACACTCAACGCGGGAATACGTCACCATGAAAAGGGAATCATCCTATGATTTCTTTACCCGCCTGGCGGCTGAGGAGGGGATTTTCTTCTGGTTCGCCGATGACGGGCTCTATCTCAGTGATAGCTACCTGAACATGAGAGCGCCGGATACGTTGATTTATAACCCGGACGTCACCAGCGCAGTAGAAGAAAATGTTATCTACAAATGGTCTCTTGGCTCCTACATGCGCCCGGAATCTACCGACCAAAAAGACAGAAATTATCACAACCCCAATTACGCTTTACAGCATAACGCCACGGATTTTGAAGCGGAGAACGGCACGCCATTTCATATTTTTGAAAGTTACGGCCGTTTTCAGAAAGACAAAGAGGGCATTCCGTTTACCCAGTACCGGCTGGAAGCTTTGCGTGCTGACAGCAAATCAGGGCAAGCGGACAGCAATTGTATTCGACTAATGCCCGGCAGAATCTTCACATTAACCAATCACCCGATTGACACCATGAATGATCGCTGGCAAGTCATCTCTTCCCAACACATGGGGCATGTCCCCGCCGTTCTAGGCGATGGTGGAACCGGCACTACCCTGAATTCACAAACCCAGTTCATTCCTGGTCGCAACGATTGGCGTCCCCCATACCGCTATAAACCATTGGCCGATGGCGATGAAATTGCAACCGTTGTCGGACCCGGGACTGAAGAAATTTACGTCAATAAAGATGGCGCGGTTCGCGTTCACTTCCACTGGAACCGTTATGACGCGCCTGACGACCAGGCTTCTTGCTGGGTGCGGGTTGCACAAGGGTGGAATGGCAACGGATTTGGTTTTCTGGCAACACCGCGAGTCGGTCAGGAAGTGATTATCTCCTATCTCAACGGCGATATTGACCGGCCTATTATTACCGGATGTACTTACAATGGCCTTAACCGCCCACCGCTGAATCTACCTGCGGAAAAGACGCGCACCACGTTCAGAACCAAAACGCATAAAGGTAACGGCTTTAACGAATTACGTTTTGAGGACGCAAACGGCAGTGAAGAAGTGTTTATTCATGCTCAACGGGATATGAATACGCAGGTTCTGAATGATGAAACCCATAATATTGGGCATAACCGGACAGATCATATTAAACATGATGCCCATTTACGCATTGATAATGAGTACCGCGTACAGACGGGAAATGACATTTCCCTATCTACGGGGCAAAAACTCCATATCAAAGCAGATGACGCCCTGTTAACTCAAAGTGGCAATGAAATTCACCTAAGTTCCGGTGCTAAAGTCGTGATTGATGCCGGCAGTGAACTGACCCTACAGGCCGCCGGGCACTTCCTTAAAATCGATGCTGGCGGTATTACCAGCAGTGCGAGTATTAACTTTGGCAGTGGAGCACCCGGCAGCGGCTCAGGTTGGGGTGGCAAGCTACCGGATAGGCTGGATAAACTGAAACAGACAAGTGTCATACAGGCAGAAAAAGCCCTGACGGTGCCGTTGAAAGAAATCTGTCTGACCTGTCTGCTGAAAGCAGAACAGGATGGTACGGCAATGGTTATCAGGGGGCAGTCATGACACCGGAATTACAGAAAAAATGGAGTGAATACAGAGAAATGCATCCCGAAATGAAATGGTATGCCTTAGTCAGCGGCCTACAGTATGAACGTCATTTTGCTGAGGAGATTAAGTATATCGTCGGCACGAATAATCCTCTGTTCCGGCAATACCCGGATGCCAAAATTGCGTTCGCGGGGCCGTGGTTGTTTGATATGGCTTATGCGAAATCATGGGAAGAAAAGTTATCTGCGCTGGAAAAGGTTGCACCTTCGGTGTCCTGGCTACACACCACACTGTCTTTGGACAAACTAACCCGCCACCTTGAAAACTACCTGAATGTTGAGCTGGAAACGGGGGAAACGGCATTGCTGCGTTTTTACGATCCCCGTATCTTGCATCAAATCCGGGATATTTTCAGCCCAGAGCAATTGTCAGCATTCACTGACGGTATTCATGAGTGGGTGTATTCTTTTGATAATAATGATCATTTCGTAAAAGGGGCCTAACGATGATAAAACTCAGCAAGGAGCAGGTCGCTAAATTTATTGATGCGGAAGATGAGGCTTATGTGACCCAGATCCGACAACGTATTCTGGCTGAGCACAGTGGATTAGTCGAAAATGAAAGCGAACACAGCCTGCACGAACGATTAAAGAAGGCTTATCTGGACTTGGTTGAGATGGGGTTCAAGGATGAAGCATTGATCCGCTCTTATTTATATTTCGTTGCATTTAACCGTGATTTTCACGGCTCGCCAGCAATCCAGAATATGTTGAACGCCGGGGATAACCCGGAACAACAATACCGTGATTATTTGCGGGTTATGGATAATTTATTGAAAAGGAGAAATTGATATGCCATTACCACTTCTTGCGCCAGCGGCTCCCGCTCTTTTAGCTGCTGCTGAATGGACACTGGCTGCTTGTGCAGCAGGATTAGCCGCCGTTGGTGTGATAGAAAGCACCAAAGATAGAGAAGGTGAACAAGACAAAGCAAAAGCGGATACACAAACAATTGCTTCGTCCCGTACCGAATGTGAGAAATGTCCGGCTATTGGGAAAGTAATGATGGTTTGGGAAAAGACCACATCGTATTCAGAAATAACCATTGCCTACCAAACAAAAATTGCCGGAACGATATACAATCCTGAATTAAATATAATTGAAACTTGGTTATGCATGGATACAAATTTCGATGGTTGGAAACCTGCACAATGCTTATTTCTTGAAGCTAAGGCTAAGTATGATCAGTTCTTTGAAAATGGTAAACCCAAACCTTGGTGGAAATCGTCAGACTACTCAATGCAAAAACAAGGAAAAAGACAACAATGGGTGTGTACTTCATTAAACAGTACACCAAATTCTCATTGGCATTTTATGCAACATATAAGCTACGCCTATTATTTAGAGAAATTATCTATTTATTCCAATATTAAAGTATTTCATACTCCTTGTTAACCGAATAATTTCTAATAGGAAAAATTAATGACTATTTTATCTTTAGACATAGAAATATATACAGATTGGAAAAAGCCATTAACGCCAGACATTGCAGTTAATGATACCTATAAAATCGTAAAACAATTGGAAGATATCTTCTTTGGATACACTAAAATATGGTACTTAGGAGGAAATAGCCGCGAAGAAGCATTAACTCGGGTAGCTTTTGATGAGAGAGGAATAACAGACGAATGTATAAGCGACTTTAAAGAAAATTATACGGAAGAAGATCCTACGGTTATATCAGGCGTCTGGGATGGAGGCGAGGATGGGCAAGCATGTTCAGTTAGTTACTTTAATTATCATGTTGAAAGACAAGGCCAAACAAAAATAGAGATTAATATATCCATTAAAGAAAAAGAGTTTCACTTTATTAAGTTGATTGATTTTATCAAGTTTCTGGTTTATAGCCATAATTCACCTTATATTATGGTAGAAACTGATAATTATAGAATAAAAAGAAAACAGGTCTTCCCAGATCGTTTAAGTGCCGGCTGGATGCTCTATTTACCAATAGAAATAGATCTGACTTTAGTTCCAATGGCAGAAGAGATAACACCTGTTTCTGATAAAAATGACAAAAAAGGCTCATTGATTATCACTACAAAAGATATCTTTGATATTGAAAACAAGAAACATATCAATAAAGCCAATGATATTGAAATCTGCTTGCGGGATCTACAAATACTACCATTGATGACAGAGTTATAAATATGACAAACAAAGCCGTAATACGATTAAACGATCTAACCGATCATGGTGGTAAAGTCATTACCGCCATTGATAATTACATGTATCAAGGCGTGCCTGTTGCCGCTAAAGGTGATTTAGTCAACTGCCCTAAGTGCAAAGGGGTTTTCCCTATTGTAGAAGGTAGCAATGACTTAAAGCATCAGGGAAAACCTATTGCATTGGAAGGTATGCAAACAGCCTGTGGCGCAAAACTGATTGCCAGTCAGAAAGATTTTCTCGCTTAATGAGACGACAATCATTTTGGCCTATTTAAGGCAACACTGACGCGCTGCGCTTGTCTTCTCCGTTTTACCGGGCTAATACATTAATCCGGTAAAATAGAGAGCCGAGAAAAATACCGTGATTATTTGCGAGTCATGGATCATTTATTGAAAAGGAGAAATTAACATGCCATTACCACTTCTTGCGCCAGCGGCCCCCGCTCTTTTAGCTGCGGCTGCATGGACACTGGCTGCTTGTGCAACAGGATTAGCCGCCGTTGGTGTGATGGAAAGCACCAAAGATAAAGAAGGTGAACAAGACAAGGCAAAAGCGGATACACAAACAATTGCTTCGTCCCGTACCGAATGTGAGAAATGTCCGGCTATTGGGAAAGTAATGATGGTTTGGGAAAAGACCACATCGTATTCAGAAATAACCATTGCCTACCAAACAAAAATTGCCGGGACGATATACAACCCTGAATTAAACCTAATTGAAACCTGGTTATGCATGGATACAAATTTCGATGGTTGGAAACCTGCACAATGCTTATTTCTTGAGGCCAAAGCTAAATATGATCAGTTTTTTAAGAATGGTGAACCAGATTGGATTTTTGGTGAGTTTAGAAAAACACCTACCAGCAAAACAGGGGCAGAAAGTACAATTTGGCAAGCAGAAAGACAAAATAGGGTATGCATAGGATTGAATAATATTCCAAAGTCTCATTGGCATTTTTTGCAGCCTATATCTTATGAATATTTTTCTGAAATGTTTGTTCCTTTTACTAACATTAAAACATTTCATACGCCAATGAGTTGATCAAAAGCCTATAACTATTGCTGAAAATTTCAAACAGGATTAATGATTATGAGTTTAATACATCCAAGAATAAAATTGTTTCACGACCTTAATGAGCCAATAACACCTGAATTGGCGTTAAGGGATGCATATCAGATAATGCAGAAAATAAATAATATTAGTAGTAACCCAAGTTATTGGCATTTACCAGGATATAGTTTAGAGGAAATAGAGGAAAATAATGTATTTACTGATACTGGTTTTACTGAATATGCTATAAGCCAGCTTACAGAAAATTATGATAAAGATGCAAAATATCTTATAGCTACTTTATTTGATATCCCAGGTGATATTGAACTTAAAAATAGAATTTTTTATCAAAGCAGTGATGTAATTTACAATAATAGACTAGGGAAAACAAATATATCTATTGATCTTAACTTAGTGAAAGAAAAATTTAAGATTCAAACTATTATAGAGTTTGTTAAAGCTTTAGCATCTACTCGTAATTCTCCAATCGTTATGACTGAAACACGAGGATATAGATTGAAAAAAAAGCAAGTATTTCCAGACCGAATAAGTGCAGGTTGGATGCTCTATTTACCAATAGAAATAGATCCGACTTTAGTTCCAATGGCAGAAGAAATAATATCTATTTCTGATAAAAATAACAAAAAAGGCTCATTGATTATTACGACAAAAGATATTTTTGATATTGAAAATCAAGATCATATCAATAAAGCCAATGATATTGAAATATGTTTACGGGATTTACAAATACTACCATTGATGACAGAGTTATAAATATGACAAACAGAGCCGTAATCCGATTAAACGACCTAACCGATCATGGTGGTCAAGTCATTACCGCCATTGATAATTACGTGTATCAAGGCGTACCTGTTGCCACTAAAGGTGATTTAGTAAACTGCCCTAAGTGCAAAGGGGTTTTCCCTATTGTGGAAGGTAGTAATGACTTAAAGCATCAGGGAAAACCTGTCGCATTAGAAGGTATGCATACAGCATGTGGTGCAAAACTGATTGCCAGCCAGAAAGATTTTCTCGCTTAATGAGACAACAATCACTTTGGCCTATTTAAGACAACACTGACGCGCTGCGCTTGTCTTCTCCATTGTACCGGGCTAATACATTAATCCGGTACAATGGAGAGCCGAGAAAAATACCGTGATTATTTGCGAGTCATGGATCATTTATTGAAAAGGAGAAATGGACATGCCATTACTACTTCTTGCGCCAGCGGCTCCCGCTCTTTTAGCGGCGGCTGAATGGACACTGGCTGCTTGTGCAACAGGATTAGCCGCCGTTGGTGTGATGGAAAGCACCAAAGATAAAGAAGGTGAACAAGACAAGGCAAAAGCGGATACACAAACAATTGCTTCGTCCCGCACCGAATGTGAGAAATGTCCGGCAATTGGCAACGTTACAATGGTTTGGGAAAAGACCACATCGTATTCAGAAATAACCATTGCCTACCAAACAAAAATTGCCGGGACGATATACAACCCTGAATTAAACCTAATTGAAACCTGGTTATGCATGGATACAAATTTCGATGGTTGGAAACCTGCACAATGCTTATTTCTTGAGGCCAAAGCTAAATATGATCAATTTTTCAAAGATGGAGAACCTAATGACTTTTATAAAAATATAAAGTTAAAGGGAAAAATGTCTGGATATGACAGTATGATTAATCAGGCTAGGAGGCAGAACTTAGTGTGCGAGACATTAGATAATATTCCAAAATCCCATTGGCACTTTCTAGAACCAATATCTTATGAATACTTTCTTACGGCATTTTCTATGTTTCCTAACATTACGGTATTTAACACTAAACTTTAATCATTCTCACAAAAGGAGAATTAAAAATGTCAATGATCTTTTCAAGAATAAAATTATTCCATGACTTAAATGAGGCTTTAACTCCTGAAAATGCATTACTTGATTTATATCAAATTACATGCAAGATAAATAAGTTAACAACTAGAAAAAGTGGTTGGTATTTACCTGGTTATACTCAAGAAGAGAGATTAAAAAATAATGCATTTGATGAAAATGGACCTACTAAATATGCTATAGAAGATTTTAAAGAAACTTATGATGAAAACTCTGGATTTATTGTGAAATCATTATCTGATGGAGTAGATGAGAACAACAACAGTATTCTATATATGGGTGAAGATAAAATCCATGTTAATCCTGTTAGATTAGGTAAAACTAATATATCTATAAGCATCAATTTAGATAAAGATAAATTTAATTTTCAAGATATTATTGAGCTTTTAAAAAATTCAATATCGATTCGAAACTCTCCATTTATGTTAGTAGATACAAGAGGTTACTCGTTAAAACAAAAACAAGTTTTTCCAGATAGGGTTTACGCCGGTTGGATGCTCTACTTACCAATTGAAATAGATCCGACTTTAGTTCCAATGGCGGAAGAAATAATATCTATTTCTGATAAAAATAACAAAAAAGGCTCATTGATTATTACGACAAAAGATATTTTTGATATTGAAAATCAAGAACATATCAATAAAGCCAATGATATTGAAATCTGCTTGCGGGATCTACAAATATTACCTCTGATAACAGAGATATAAATATAACAAGCAAAGCAGCTATCCGATTAAAACGACCTCATACACTGAACCTTAAGCATTAAGCCTCTCGACAATACCCTCCAACGTATTGTCTTTATTGGATTTTCTTTGAGGCAACTTCAACGCGTTTTTGGAGAGATATTTCAGGGCCCAATCCAGATGGTGTTCTATTTCCGACCCGGCATGATGAATAATCGCGCCCAATATCGGCAACAACCAGACATCAACATTTTTGGCTGCCTTGAGAAAGGAGACTGAAGGCAAAAACCGTCTCGCCAGACTGCGCCGGACTATCAACGCCAGCAGACTTGCCCAGATGAGTCCTTCCGCTATCGCTTTCTGACCGGTCGCAAAGCCTGTCCGGTTGGTGTGGGATTTTAATTCCTTGAACAGCAGTTCGACCTGCCAGCGACAGCGATAGAGCGCCATGATGTCATCTGCGGTAAAGTCGGATGGCGGCAGGTTGGTGAGCCCAAAACAGAAGCGCTTTTCCTGCGCGAACCAACGCCGGATGATCCGAAATTCGAATCGGCCACGCCGACAGGTGAAATCCAGTACCTCATCGCGGTTATTTTTGCGGCTGATGTCCCTGAGTTTTTTGCCGCCAGTGTCGGTAATTGTCGCCCCTGTCCATTGCGGGCACTGACAATCAGGGGATTAAGCGATTGGCTTCCCCGCACGATAAATGAACCACTGGACAAGGAAAGTTGTTCAAAGTACCCGAAATCCACATAACCGGCATCCGCCAGCAGCAATTTATTGCGTAAGGTATGGGGAGCTGGTAGATAAGCCCGCTCAGATGCCGTGTCTGCGGTCACCGTCATGGCGATGGGTGATTGGCTGAACAAAGACAGGGTCATATGGCACTCAACCGCTGCCTTCAATGGGCTGAAGCGGCAGGGAAAAACCCCCGCTAAATCGGGATGAACGTTGAATGAGCCGCCATCCTGCAAGAGGATATCGTCAAACTGCTCAAATTTTTTGGGTAAGGGCGGCAGAACGTTTTCAATCAATTGAACCATGGCGAATGTCACCAGTGTCTTCATAAAATCGGCGAAGGTGCTTTTACGCAACTGATTATGGAAGGGTTTATAGGCGACAGTGTGTTTTTCACTCAGGCACATGCCGTTAAACTGCCGGTGCAAGTCAGCGATGGAAGTGCAGTTTCCTTTGCTCAACGCGGCTATCAAACTGAGAACCAGAGACTGTGGCCCAATATTTCTGAACCGCTCCATAAAGCCACATCTGCGGGCCGTTTTTTCAAGAAAAGTGTCACTGAAGAATTGCATTAACTGAGGTTTTGTGGAGATAATTGTCATCGGCTTTATTCTCTGATCTCGGTATTTTGTTTGGCGACAATTATCAGATCATAAATAAAGCCTTTTTTCTATCTAAAATAACAGGTTGCCGCTAAAGATCCTGTTTATGAAGATGGCTTATTAAAGCCGAGTGGTTTTTTAGGAACATCAGGCGCGGAACTCATCGAGGCGCGGGCATCCTTGCCTATAGTGACGCCGGATAGATTTAAGCAAGCTCAAAATTCATCAAAATTAGTGTTGCAAAAACGAGGGTGACCATAGATTTAACCTTTCATATGGAAGAATAAAAAAATCCGCCTGTACTTAATATCATACAATTCCCTCGTCTTTATAATCCTTCTTACTAAGAAGAATAACCATCAAAAAATAATATATAGAAGGAACACAATGGATATCTATCAGGAAAGTATCAGATTTTTAGGTAACGGTGCCGATTTCGATGAAAATGGATTATTTCAATGTGAGTTATCATTCGATACTAATGACCATGGTGAGGCGCTTTTCTTAACCATATTTAAGAATGAAACAACCATTAATTTACACATATCTCTGACCAGTCCAGTTGAATTACCAACGCCTCTTCCAGAAGCGATTGCAGTCGCGATCGGTGAACACGCGCTAGAACCTTTTAGAGGTGGCTTTGGTATTGGCTTAATGCCTGATAGCCGTAGATTAACGATTTATAAGATTATTTCTCTATCAAATAAGCCTCAAAATTATGTGCAAAACATCTTTCAGCAACTGTTAGAAAAAATGGAGCAATGGCACCATTTTATTGAACAAACGAATAACGCAGAAACGATCCCAGAAAAACTACCTGTCGGGATTTTTATTTAATCCCTGCAGCGAACACCCCTATTTATAATATGAGGTTAATTTATGTCAACAATTCAAATTAATAGTCAGCACAGAGGTAGTTTAGACTTCGCGGATATTCAAAATATCAAAACCAATGCGAAAGAAGGTGATACGGTTAAGTTTGGCTCTGTATTTGGTAAAGAATACCGCGTTACTAAAAACAGTGATGGTGAAGTTAGCCTAAAACAAAAAGAGAATCGCAGCTTTTTTAACCGCTTCTTTAGCAATACAGATTCATCGAAAAACAGTGATTTAAAACTGAATCTGATGAACCAACAGCTGCACAAAAAAGAGAACAGCGGCAACGTTAAGGTCTTAACATTAACCTACAACCAGGCTAACCAAAAGATGCCGGAAGAGACTAAGAACTACTTCCAGAATCTGATCCAAAAAGGTGATTATGATGTGGTCTTGTTTGCTGAACAAGAGTCTAAATTGCTTGCCAACGACCTAGAACTCGATGGCATGAACCTCCTTAGCCAAAACAAAATGAAAGTAATGACCAAAGGTCTTGGTGAAGGTGTTAGTTATACTTCTATGTCTGTTTTTGCTAAAGATGGCGTCGATATTAACGTGAAAAAAGAGTCTGAGTATCGTCACGGTATCGGTGGACGATCCATGGCATTCTTCATGGGTATCACTGGTAACAAAGGGGGGGTGAAAACCGCTTTAGAGATCAATGGCCAAGCTTTAAACGTGATTTCCGCGCACTTGGATTCTAACAAAGAAGTAAAGCGTGAATTCGAAGGAAACAAGTTGATGGAGGGGATCAAACCGAATGAAGAGGTTCTGATCACCGGCGATCTCAATGAACGTGAGAAGCGTGTTGCTGAAGGCTCTGATGTGCTGTACGACCCAATTGCACACGATGATACGCATTTAGCAAAACATGGCTTTAAGTTCAAACCACTCGATAGCCATACTTACATGCAGCTTGATAAGCACACTGGCAATATTAAACAGAAAGAAGGTCGAGATCGCCCTGATTTCGGTGAGCTCGATAATACTGGTTTAACCAACAAAACGGGTAACTTACAGAACCATGAAACCAGTGTGATCACTGATGGATTTGTGAATGTCAGTGACCACAAACCAGTGCAGTCTACGTTTGAGGTAAGAAGTTTCTCTCAAAAACTCATAGAAAACGCGATGACTCAAAATGCTGGTGACTTCAAAAATGACGCGGCGTACCTAAAGCCTGGTACTGATCCAGCTAACGCGACGTTTGACGATGTCACTTCCGCTAACCAGGCACGTCTGGGTTTAGAAAGCTTAAGTCCCAATGAACAAGAGTTCGTAAAAGAGAACTTTTCGAGTTTTATTATCGGTAAAGATGCACTCTTCAGTCAGTTAACTAGCGGCTTTATGGAAGAGATGGGTCAACTTCACGCATCTGATCTTGTTAAAAACCCAGCTCAACTACAAACGCAGCAAATTGCATTGAGTGAAAAGTACGAACTTCTCAGTGATAAAGTGAATGCTGAATTTAATAAACAATTCGTTGCCAACCTCTAATAGCAATCTAACAATTGCTCTCTGTTAGATATTAAAAGCAAAGAGTGGTCAGTTTTTGAAAGGGCGTTTATCCCGAAAAAAGTATGCTAAATTGAAAAATTGGCATACTAATCAGCTCGAACATAACGAAGGCGATTCTACCTTAATCGGGTGATGCCTCCGATCGGTTGAAGCGGTATGATGGGTGCTTTTGAGACTCAGCACTTCATAGCATCCATCACCGTTCACTGTCCTCGTTGCCACTCCGACCGCGCATATCGCCACGGTAAGACCCCTGCCGGTCACGTTCGCTATCGTTGCCCAGCCTGTCCCCATGTTTTTCAGCTCACCTACACCTATGAAGCTCGCAAACCTGGCGTCAAAGAGAAGATTGTCGATATAGCGTTCAACGGCTCGGGTGTCCGTGACACCGCTCGTGTCCTCAAGATTGGCATTAACACCGTCCTGCACGCCTTAAAAAAATCGCACCAAGGCAAGTAACTACCGATTGGAATGAAGATTTTACGAGCAGCTTTGAGCGATAAAATTTCTATGAATAACATACATCAAACAGCAAATCATAACCACCCGCATAGCGGGTGG
>NZ_JAJAFZ010000041.1:0-44221 GCF_025384895.1 Photorhabdus kayaii | reverse complement strand
ATAAGGGGGAGCTAACCCGGTGTTTTCTGTGATTCTACATACGCCTTTAGTGTCTCGATGGTCGCACCGTCTGCACCACAGGAGAAACGAAATAAGAGTGTGATTATAGCCCCCACTATCAGACTGCTTTCGCAGAACGGTTTTTTGAATTTTAAGTGAGAATTTGAATTTTTTTACATTTGTTATGCGCTCGTTGCAAATACTGTTTTACTGAACTGGCAGAAACCTGAAGTTGATCCGCTATTTCGCTATAACGTAGACCTTGTAGCTGTGCCAGCAAAAAAGCGCTTTTTACTTGAACTGGCAATTTATCAAGAGTGATATCGAGTTTTTCAAGCTGTTCAAATGTGGCGATGCTGCTTTCAGCAGAAGGCATAGTCATTTCTGGTGTCGAGTTTATATACTTTAAATAGTTCTCTTCGGTCTTTCTTCGACGGTAATAGTTGGCAACCAGACAGCGGGCCACGGTCGCCAGAAAAGGCCGTGGTTGGCGGATGTCTGACAAATTTGAACTTGATAGAACGTTCAGGAAAGTGTCCTGAGTGAGATCCTCAGCATGGCACGGGCAAGGGATTTTATGACGTAGCCAGTTATATAACCAGTCATGATGTTCAAAATAAAACTGTTGAGCATAATGATTAAATTCAGAATTAAGTTTAGGCATATCTTTGGTGTTGGTATTATGATTTCCAACAATTTGGCTATATGAAAATGATTATTATTTTCATATGACCATCATCTGTCAAGCTGTTGGCCTTAAGTGAGTTCCCTTACGGCATTTTGCCGCAACCGGATGGGTTTTTAAAATCGAGAAAAAGCGCAAGTGTGTCATGAAAAAACAGATAAAACTTTAATCATTAAAGGTAAAAGGCAGTGATTAGGTTTTTTCAAAGCGGGTAGAAAATTCGATATTACACTGAAATTGAGCGAGAAAATTAATAATGTTTTCAACCGGGTAATAAACTTTCCTATAAACCGATTAAATCATCAATCATGAAAAATCGGAGTAATAAAATCCGTAAATAAATGATTTAAACGAATATTAATCGGGTTACTTTCAGCGTTGTTATGTCGTGTTTATTATGCAAAACCAACATCTTAAATACGCCGGTTTAAATTTTTCACACTGATTTAATCATTCCAATAGCATTGTTTTTCTACGGTTCGATTTAAACCATTTCTCTTTTATGTCTTTAATATGATTTCATGATAAAATTAACTCATATTGTTGTTTTATAAGAAATTTAATCGTTGTTTTAACATTTAAATATCCGTTTAATCGTTATAACCTTGCTGTCTGATTAATCTGCCAGATTTTTACCATCGTTGATGCAATAAAGCATTTTCATCTATTCCTGTCTAACAACAGCTATCAGCAATTTTTCTTTAGAAGGAAATCGACTGATCATCCAGTCGGCAATATTGCTTTATAATTTAATTTAGTGGTCGCCTAAGCAACCACCTTTAAAATGGAATGGCAATTACATAAAATCGTAAATAGTATCTTTTTATCCGTTTTCATGCTGATTACAGTAATCATTTCGTCTATTACCGAACAAGTTGTATATTAGTATTGAGATGTTCGTTGCCAATCCCTATTTTGGAGAAATTCAAACAGACATAAATAATAACCGAACAGCAAATCCGATCAGCACCAGTCCCATCACCCGCTCGAACCAATACCCTTTCCGTATGAATTTATTACGAATCACTATATTAGAAAAAATAACACTGACCAATACAAACCATACCGCATTGACCACACACATCCACACCCCATAAAACATTTGTATTGGGATAGGTGTATTGCTACTCACCACAGTCGTGAAAACTGCCAAAAAGAACAACGTCGCCTTAGGATTAAGGGCGTTTGTCATAAACCCCATCAGAAATGCTTTCCATCTACTCTGTGAAGCTTGAACAATTCCCTCACTCTCTAAGACAGCCACATCGGTAGGCTTACTCCTGATAAATTTGATACCGAGCCATATGATGTAAGTTCCCCCAACAAGTTTTGCTAATTCCATTAACCACGGAGTGGTATGCAGCAATGCACTAACCCCCACTAGTGTATAGATGACGTGTACTGATATTCCCGCTCCGATACCCACTGCCGTACATATCCCAGCCCAGCGACCAAACCTCACACTTTGTCGTATGGTAACCGCGAAATCTGGCCCCGGAGCTACCACTGCCAGAAAATGAATCACCGCCAGTCCTAGAAATTCCCCCCAATAGTTATGCAACATATTAACTCCAGAATGACAGCGGGTTTGCTGCTCCGCGGTAGCCAATAAAACATGACAAACTCAAACGTAGATCGTCTACACCAGCAGTCACGGCGTGCATACATTGAGAGTTAAAGATCAAAAGATCACCCACATCCGGTTGGATTTCTAGTGCTGGTTTACCAAGTTATCACCAGTCAGTACCGGACTGGACAGATAAATGCGTTCCGTCATATTCTATTTTCGGGGTATAGTAAAATATATCTAATGGTATTTGATAAAGATATTAAGTTCAAGCACTAGAGAAATAGGTATTGATTTCTGCGGAATTTATAAAATCTGCTTTTTTGTCGGCGGAAAAAAATAATAACTCTGACAGTGTACACATGGAAATATCAATTAACATTTCTTACTACAAGATATAGAGTAAGAAAAAAATATATATAAATAAGTGTGTTAAAAGGATAGTTAAATCATGTGACGTAAAAAAACCTAAATAAGATGAACCATACGATAAAATAATAAGAGTCTTAATTTAACAGGTATCCATTCTGACGACAACATACCTTTTTCAATTAAAGAAATGACTATTTTATCAATCAAGGTAATTATTGTTAAATAAAACTAATAACTTATTCAACTAAATAAGTGTGATTTTTCAGAAGAGCAGTTAGTCGCGATATTTCAGCGTCAGGGCGAGAAATAAACCTGGAGAGCTGAATGGTCAGCAGTCTGAGTTCCCTCAAACAGAGGGAACTATCAGGTGAGAAATCAGAACTTTTGTGAGACGCTGAATTTAATGTTACGTCCAATCCCGGAAACCGATTCACTGAGATATGGGTGATAATCCCGATTAAACAGGTTATTTACTGTTACACGAGCTTCAAAACCTTGCCAGAAATTGGGTTGCCAACTGGCGAATAAACCATGCAGTGCATAACCTTTGCTTTTGGGTATTGACCAAAGTCTTGCCATTGGATCGCCATCTTTAGGCGATCTGTCTTGTTTACGGACAAAATCTCCGGTCCAGCCTATTGCCATCTGCCATTGAGGGATTTTTATACCTAACATGGCGCGGGCGGAGGTGGGTGGAATTTCCGCAATCCAGGTTTTATTACCCCAAGGATTGCGAGGTGAAGCATCTCTCTGACCACGGATAGTCGAATAAGAAAGTTTTCCGAACAAGGAATTGCTGTCGTAGAAAGTCTCGATTTCCAGTCCTTGAATGGTATATCCCGGTAAATTACGGTAGTTGGATAAAGGCTTTCCGCAATCCGGTGATTTACACACTATTCCGCGACGGGTAAATATTTCATCCTTGCCTCTATTACGGAATAAAGTCGTACGGATTTGCAAACTATCTTGGTCCGCCAGCAGGCTATTGAAATTCAGAATCGCACCGAAGCGTAAACCAGTTATTCTTTCTACATCCAAGTTACGGCTGGTGGCAGTGACACTTGCCTTGGCATATTGCATTTCATACTGTTCATCCACCAACGGAGCGCGCCATGTCCGGCTGATATCTGAAAATAGTGACAGGTTTTGTGTTGCTTTCCACATGATACCAAAATGAGGAGACCAGCCGGTATAGGTGACATTGCTGTAATCATGACCTACATTTGGTGAGTTATCATTGTAGATTGCCGCGATATTGGGTTTGCCAATATTGGTGATATGGTCATAGCGAACACCGGGTGTCACAGTAACACTGCCTATAACCATTGCATCCTGCAAATAGAAACTACTCGTTTTTTGCTCGCCTGAAGGCATATAGGTTGGCTGAAAATAACCATGATTATATTCAGGTTTTTTGTCTTTACTTCTATCATGGATAAGGGTATTACGTTGATTTTTATGCCAACGAACTCCAGCTAATAATGTGTGTTCTATCGGTCCGGTTATAAAAGTACTTTCATTATTTATATCTACTAGGTTATCCACATAGTCGATCCAGCTTTCATTTCCCAATGAGCCAAGAAAACCGCTGTGAGCTTTTTCAGAGCGTTTATCATGCTGTTCTGTTTTCGAATAGGCATAGGTTGCTGTCAAGTTAAGTAACGGATTGTCTTCTGGCGCAATATTCCATTTGGCTGTGTAATTTTGGTCTGTTTGATCACGATAAACCAATTTCCGGCGCCAGGCTTCATTCCAACCATATTTTTCAACATCGGCTTCTGACGGAACGGCTATCTCATCACGTTTTGCTGCCCACGGCTGCCAACCATCAGAATCAGAACGCATAGCGGAAAGTGTCAATGTATTAGCATCGTTCAGGTAAAAATTCGTTTTCAATAAATAGGATGCCTGATCACTTTTAGAGAAAACAAAGCGGGTACCATCCGGTCGTTTAATATTGCCGCCATCTCGTTTGCTCATATATAACAGACCGTCAGCAAAGCCTTCTATTGTCCGGCCATAAACTGCGCTGCTATAAATATTTTGACGATCATTAGTGTGATAACTGTATTTCAACAATCCACCAAAATCTTCTCCCGGCCGTAATAAATCACTGGCATCTTTGGTGACAACTTTAACTGTTCCGCCAAATCCGCCATTACCATCAAGTAGATTATGTGGGCCTTTATCGACATCGATTCGCTTGATTAATTCGGGCTCAATAAAGATAGAGCCTTGGCGATATTTTTCGAAGCCTTTCGGTGCGTCATCTAAGGTGATTTTAACGTCTTCTGTATCACCCATTCCCCAGATATTCAGAGTTTGGCCGCCTGGACGAGGCGATCCTGACATAGAAACGCCGGGAAGTTGATCGAGCAGCTCGGCAATATTATCTGCTTGGGTACGTTCAATATCCTCTTTTTTCAATACGGAGCTTCCGGCACTGACGCTATTATTCAATCCGCCAATAACAGAAAGTGTAGAAAGTGTGATGACTTTCTCTGATTTTTCCGGTTTTTCTTTTGATTTTTGCTCTTCATTTTCCTGTGCAGCCAGATAACCTGGCAGGCCCGTACTCAGCATAATTATGCTTGATAAAGCATAATGAAGAGGGCGATTAATTGGCTGTGTAGTCGCTGTAGTTGAGGTTTTTTGTTTTTTCATTGTTATAAGCATCCTTGGAATGTCGTTAAATAGAAAAGTTGCACTTATAAGATAGGTCACTTAACGCAAGGAATCGGGCAGTAAAAAGTTAATAACGGTATTAATTATTTTGTTGATCAAGATATTTTCAAATCTGAGCTAAAAGCGTCTGTTAACAGTAACTCTTGATGTTGTTACTAGATTGCTCTTGAGTCTATTTTTATGTATGTTTATACAGTCATTGTTGATAGGCTAAAGCAGAATGCGAAAGATTATTCATATTGATATGGGAACAGTGTACTGAACTGATAGAAAGTTTATATCTGGAATTAGAAAAACGATTGGGTAACGTTAAACCTGATCTGCGGATTGCCCGTCAGGGGGTTAAACTGAAATTTGATGATTTTCAACTCACCACTCAGGAGCATGTTCATCCATTATTGGATAAACAGGATTTACTGCAATTGGCCCAGAAAACATGGATATCTCGCCGGGAAGGGCGTGGCGTTCGTTTAGTGGGTTTGCACGTGACTTTGCAGGACCCAGAAATTGAGCGGCAACTCTTGCTTGAATGGTAATTCCCCTGCCATCACATCGAGGCAGGGGAGAGCTGATTAAGCCTTTTCAGGAATAGCTTTCAGAATTGCAGTCAGCAGTTGCCAATATTGCCCGACACTCTTGATGTGCACTTGTTCGTCAGGAGAGTGAGCGCCCGTAATGGTTGGCCCGATAGATACCATGTCCATATCAGGATAAGGTTTCTTGAATAGGCCACATTCCAGCCCTGCATGGATCACCATAATATTGGGTGTCTTATCGAATAACTGTTGATAAGTTTCACTGACTAAGTGCATTACAGGAGAACTTGCATCTGGCTGCCAGCCGGGATAATCACCTTTAGCGGAAATCTCAGCATTCGACAGTTGAGCTAGTGAAGAGAGCATACCTATGACATAGGACTTGCCGCTGTCGATGAGCGAACGGATTAAGCAAATGATATTCACCTTATCTTGTTCCATTGCAACAACGCCCACGTTTAGCGAAGTTTCTACTACACCTTTGATGACATCACTCAAACGGATAACGCCATTAGGGGTACTGTTTAGCAATGAGATAAAACGGCTTTGGCAGTCATCAGTTAATGCCTGAATGTCGGTTTCGACCTCTTCCAATAATACAGTCAGGTTTTTCTCAACGATGGCATACTCATTTTTCAGTATATCCAAGTACTTATCTTTCAGTTGGATAAGCTGTGCTGCTTTATCGGCGGGGATGGCAACAATAACATGGCCTTCTCGTGGAATGGCATTACGCAGCGTACCGCCTTGGAAGTCGAGCAGTTTTAGCCCCAATTCCTGAGTATGGGCGGCAAGGAAGCGAGCCAGTAGTTTGTTGGCATTACCCAGTCCTAAATGAATATCACAACCGGAATGCCCGCCCTTTAGCCCTTTGATTATCAGTTTTAGTGTCTTGTAGTGAGCCGGAACAGCTTCACGAGTCAATGCTAAAGTGGTGGTAAAATCGATACCTCCAGCACAACCCATGTAGATTTCCCCTTCTTCCTCTGAATCGGTATTGATTAAGATATCAGCTTGAAGCCAGCCCGGTTGCAAGCCAAAAGCACCATCCATTCCGGCTTCTTCCGTCATGGTCAATAAAACTTCTAGCGGGCCATGTTTTACATTGTCATCAGCCAGTACAGCCAACGCTGATGCCAGGCCAATACCGTTATCAGCCCCCAGAGTTGTACCTTGGGCAGTAACCCATTCACCATCAACATAAGGACGGATAGGATCTTTAGTGAAATCGTGCACTGTATCGTTGTTTTTCTGTGGCACCATATCAAGATGTGCTTGCAGAACAACTGCTTTACGATTTTCCAACCCTTTACTGGCTGGCTTTCTGATCAGAATATTGCCAACTTGATCACGTTCAACGTGCAACTCTTTTTCTTGCGCCCATTGAACAATGTGGGTTGCCAGCGCTTCTTCATGGTAAGAAGGGTGAGGAATAGAGCAGATTTTGGCAAAGATGTCCCATAGAGGTTGAGGGGATAATTGTGATAGTTCTGATTGTGATAGTTCTGACACGACGAATCTCCTATGACTGCATCTCAATTAAGTTTCTATATGATGAGCGCTTAACGCCATGATGTTATTGGACTCAGAATACCACTTTACTTTTGTTAAGAATAATACGATTCATCGATTCCCTGTTTCCGCTAGTTTTTACAGACCTAAGTCACTATAATTCGCGCAACTTTTTTTGCGAGATGCTTTTCTAAAGTATTCTTAAGTTATCGGGATCAATTCTTATGAGCGAAAAATATGTCGTAACTTGGGATATGTTGCAAATACATGCCCGTAAATTGGCACAACGTTTACTTCCTGTCGAACAGTGGAAAGGCATCATTGCTGTGAGTCGTGGTGGCCTTGTCCCTGGAGCGCTTCTGGCGCGTGAATTGGGTATCCGTCATGTAGATACAGTCTGTATTTCCAGCTATGACCATAATAATCAACGTGAGCTGAAAGTTCTGAAAAAAGCAGAAGGCGATGGTGAAGGTTTTATCGTTGTGGATGATCTGGTTGATACTGGAGGTACTGCTCAGGCCATCCGTGAAATATATCCAAAAGCCCATTTTGTGACTATTTTTGCAAAGCCGGAAGGCCAACCGCTGGTTGATGATTATATTGTTGATATTCCTCAAGATACTTGGATCGAGCAGCCTTGGGATATGAGTGTAGTATTCGTTCCACCAATTTGTGAAGGTAAATAACATCAGCATTAGTTATGGCAAATCGGAACCTTTCAGAATCACTTTTTAAGCCAAGACAAAAACATCAGGAAACCTCCACGCTGGTAAAGCACCGCGATCCTCGGTTAATTGCGGGTAATTACAGTACGTTGGATGGTAATAGTCATGGTAGCTGGTATCGTATGATTAACCGGCTGATGTGGATTTGGCGAGAAATTGATCCGTTTGAAATAGAAGAAGTGTTGTGCCGGATTGCCATGACAAACGCGCAGCGCAGTGATGATAATTTACTGGATACGGTGATTGGGTATCGTAAAGGTAACTGGGTTTTTGAGTGGTCACATCAGGCGATGTTGTGGCAACAGAGAGCGTTGCAGGCAGAGCAGACCCCAGAAGCTGGCAATTTCTGGTTGAAAGCGGCTAATTTGTATAGCATCGCTGGTTATCCCCATCTTAAGGGTGATGAGTTGTCTCAGCAGGCCGTCATTTTAGCCAATAAAGCTTATGAAAATGCAGCTCGTTGTTCTGGCTATCAGTTGAGAAAAATAGAGTTCAAACTCAAGGAAGGTGGTTGTGTGACTGGCTTCCTTCATCTGCCTCAGCAACTGCAAAGTCCTTCTCCAACTATTTTGGTTTGTGGCAGTTTGGATAATTTGCAAAGCGATTATTATCGGCTATTCCGTGATTATCTGGCGCCGCTTGGATTTGTGATGTTAACTGTAGATATGCCCTCGATTGGTCACTCTTCACGTCTGAGGCTGACACAGGATACTTGTATTCTCCATCAACAAATCATCCATCAACTGGATGAAATTCCCTGGATTGACCACACCAGGATTGGCCTATTTGGTTTTCGCTTTGGTGCCAATATTGCCGTCCGGTTGGCCTATTTGGAATCTAAACGTATCAAGGGTGTTGCAACTCTTGGCGCTATCGTTCATGAGTGGCTCACTAGCGTTGAGCGTCAACAAAATTCACCTTCGATGTATCTTGATATGTTTGCTAGCAGACTGGGTATTTATAATGTGGATGAAAAGGCGTTTCGTCTCGAACTCGGCTGTTATTCCCTTAAAAAACAAGGTTTGTTAGGTCGGCGTTGTTCCGTTCCCATGTTAGCGGGTTATTGGCAGAATGATATTTTCAGCCCGAAAGAAGAATCTAAGCTGATAGCAATGTCATCAATGGATAGTAAATTACTGGCTATTCCGACAACGCCTGTTTATAACAGTTTCAATAAGGCGTTATGGGAGATGAGTCAATGGTTGAAAAATAAAGTCTGTTGATGAAATGTCCGTTACTTGTTGATTATTAACTGCTTTATTTTATAAAGATTTCATGCGCTTTCGGATAAAGTGGACAGCATTAATTTGTTCTAAGCTCCTATATTTTTCAATTTAACATTATGATGCCTGTTGGCATAACGCTTCTCTCCTGTTAAAACTGAGCACTGTTTTTTTAATTTAAATCTAATGGCAAAAATATGATGAATAGCAGCCAAACATTGGTTGTGAAACTGGGGACGAGTGTACTGACAGGCGGCTCTCGTCGCCTGAATCGAGCTCATATTGTAGAACTGGTAAGACAATGTGCTCAGCAACATGAAAAAGGTCATCGCATTATTATTGTGACTTCCGGTGCTATTGCGGCAGGGAGGGAACATTTGGGCTATCCGGATCTACCTGCAACGATTGCATCCAAGCAATTGCTGGCGGCGGTCGGTCAAAGTCGGTTGATTCAGTTGTGGGAGCAGCTCTTTTCTATTTATGGTATCCATGTTGGGCAAATGTTATTGACCCGGGCGGATTTAGAAGATCGCGAACGTTTTTTAAATGCCAGAGATACCTTACAGGCTTTGCTCGATAATCGCATTGTGCCTGTAATTAATGAGAATGATGCCGTTGCGACGGCGGAAATTAAAGTTGGTGATAATGATAATTTATCTGCACTAGCGGCAATTCTGGCGGGAGCCGATAAATTGTTATTGTTGACGGATATTGAAGGGCTATATACCGCTGATCCGCGTAGCAATCCAGACGCAAAACTTATCCCGGAAATTTATGACATCAGCGATGAATTACGTATGGTTGCTGGTGATAGCATTTCCGGTTTAGGGACGGGAGGAATGGCAACTAAGCTTCAAGCTGCGGGGATTGCAGGTCGCGCTGGTATTGATGTCATTATTGCCGCGGGTAATAAACCAGATGTCATCTCTGATGTCATTGAAGGTAATCCAATAGGTACTCGCTTTCATGGGTTGGAAAGCCCGATGGAAAATCGCAAGCGTTGGATTTTTGGCGCACCTCCGGCGGGTGAAATTATTGTAGATCATGGCGCTGAAACAGCAATCTGCGAAAAAGGCAGCTCTTTATTACCGAAAGGGATTAAAAATATTAAAGGTGATTTCTCCCGTGGAGAGGTTATCTGCATTCGTAGTCTGTCTGGTAAAGATTTGGCGCATGGTGTTTGCCGTTATAACAGTGATGCTCTACGTTTAATTGCAGGCCACCATTCACAACAGATAAGCCAAATCCTCGGTTATGAATATGGTGCTGTTGCGGTTCATCGTGACGACATGATCGTAAGTTAAGGATTTATAATGTTAGAACAAATGGGAAAGGCTGCCAGGGAAGCTGCATGGCAACTGGTACAGCTAAGTACAAAACAGAAAAATCAGGCATTAATTCGCATTGCAGATTTACTGGAGCAGGAAAGTGCAATCATTCTTGAAGCTAATCAGCTTGATATGATTCAGGCCCGTGAACAGGGCATGAGCGAAGCATTGTTGGATCGTCTATTATTGACGCCGGAACGTTTGACCGCGATAGCTCACGATGTTCGTCAGGTATGCGGTTTATCTGACCCGGTAGGGGAAGTCATTGATGGCAGTTTGCTTGACAGTGGCTTGAGGTTGGAGCGTCGCCGTGTACCGCTGGGTGTGGTCGGGGTGATTTATGAAGCACGTCCTAATGTCACCATCGATGTTGCATCTCTGTGTTTGAAAACCGGTAATGCGGTTATTTTGCGTGGAGGTAAAGAGACACATAACACCAATCAAGCGACAGTGAAAGTCATTCAGCAGGCACTTGAACAGAGTGGATTACCTACCGCAGCCGTGCAGGCGATAGATAAACCGGACCGTGAGTTAGTTATTCAGCTACTAAAAATGGATCGCTATGTGGATATGTTGATTCCACGTGGTGGGGCAGGGTTGCATAAGCTGTGCCGTGAGCAATCGACCATTCCAGTTATTACGGGTGGAATTGGCGTTTGTCATACCTTTGTCGATGAAAGTGCTGATTTTGCTAAGGCATTAACTGTAATCACTAATGCTAAGGTACAACGGCCAAGTGCCTGTAATGCTTTGGAAACATTGTTGGTACATCATAAGATTGCGGCTGATTTTCTGCCTGCATTGAGCAAGAGCATGGAAGAGCAGGGAATTACTCTGCATGCGAGTAAATCAGCAATGGTGTTTTTGAAAGATGGACCTGCTAAGGTCGTGGATGTTACAGAAGCAGATTACCGTGATGAGTGGTTATCTCTGGATATGAATGTGGAAATTGTTAGTGATATGGGGCAGGCAATTGATCATATTCGTACATATGGTACGTCCCATTCTGATGCTATTTTGACTCAATCTTTGCACAATGCTGACTATTTTGTTCGTCAGGTTGATTCTGCCGCAGTTTATGTGAATGCTAGCACTCGTTTTACTGATGGCGGCCAGTTTGGCTTGGGAGCGGAAGTTGCCGTTAGTACGCAAAAACTGCATTCCCGTGGTCCAATGGGATTAGATGCGCTGACTACGTATAAATGGATTGGTTATGGAGATGATTTAATCCGTAAGTAATGTGTTTACTGTTACCCCAGAAGCGTGTCTGGTTATATTGAAGTTTCGGTAAGATCATGCTTTTGGGGTAGCTTTTACCGTATATATTAACTTTTAATTTTACGTTGATGTAAAGTTCTGGTTACTATAGGCGTTAATATATTTTTAACGATGAAATTTATCAAGGATATCAGGCAGTGAACCAAATATTGTTTATTGTAGGTGCACGTGGAGCAGGAAAAACGACGGTTGGAAAATTATTAGCCAATGAATTATCGTACACATTTATTGACACTGATCACTATATCCAACAAACCAGTAACATGACCATTGCGGATATTGTTAACCAGCAAGGATGGCAACAATTTCGGCAATTAGAAAGTCAAGCTTTACAACAAGTTACTCAAAGCCATCGCGTTATTTCTACCGGTGGAGGGATCATTCTTTCCGCTGAAAATCGCCAATATATGCGCCAAAATGGCACGGTGATTTATCTTCAAGCTTCAGCGAGCATTTTGGCCGAGCGATTAATGCAGCAACCAGAAAGTACCCAACGCCCTAGTTTGACGGGAAAATCTATTGTTGAAGAAATGGAAGAAGTGCTTGCCGCCAGAGAAAATCTCTACTGTGAATGTGCGAACCATATTATTAATGCGCAACTTTCACCGGAAAAAATTACAACTTATGTGAAAGAAATTATGTTCTCTGGAGTAGTTTTCTGACACTATTTTAGTATTTTTTATAGAGAAATAGGAATATTACAGTGTCGAATAATAAATAGTATCTTCTATTTATTTTTTCAAATGGGTTGAGATACGAATATGTTGTTTAAATTTCTAAGGCTTGTTTTTCGTTTAATGTTTCGTTTAACAGTAGAAGGAGATATTAAACAATTTAACCACCCCAAATGCCTTATCACGCCTAATCATGTCTCTTTTCTTGATGGTGTTTTGCTGACACTTTTCTTGCCGGTTAAGCCAGTATTTGCTGTCTATTCCAACATTGCAAATCGGGGTTTTATGAAACTGGTAAGGCGCTATGTTGAAATAGTTCCCTTAGACCCAATAAATCCAATGGCTATCAGGATACTGGTTAAGGAAATAGAAAAAGGACGACCAATAGTTGTTTTTCCTGAAGGAAGAATTACTGTTACCGGTTCTTTGATGAAAATCTATGATGGGGCAGCTTTTATTGCGGCGATATCCGAAGCCGTTGTGGTTCCTGTTCGTTTTGAAGGGTTAGAAAGAACCCTATTTAGCCGATTAAAAGGTATTTTCAAACTTCACCTTTTTCCGAAGGTGACAATGAAAATCCTGCCTGCGACACAATTGCCGATGCCGAATGCGTCTAGTTCGGAGCAACGACGGCGTTTAGCCGGTGAGCGTTTGCATGAAATAATGATGAATGCACGAATGGCGACCCGACCGCAAGAAACAATATTTGAATCTTTATTGGTTGCACGAAAACAATTTGGCCGTTTTAAGCCCTGTATTGAAGATGTTTCTTTTAAAGAAGACAGTTATAACAGTCTGCTTAAAAAAATACTGGCTGCCAGTCGTATTTTGCCGCGTTTTACCTGCCAGGGGGAACGGATTGGTTTTCTTTTACCTAATGCCACTATTATGGTCGCTGCGATATTTGGGGCATCTTTGAGAGGAAGAATACCGGCTTTACTAAACTATACCACCGACAGTCATGGCTTGAAGAATGCGCTAGCGGTTGCCAGTATTAAAACTATCGTGACTTCCCGGCAATTTCTGAAAAAGGAGCGATTAACACATTTATCCGAGCAGGTTACGGCGGTTAACTGGGTTTATCTGGAAGATTTGGAAGGCTCAGTGACTTTGCTGGATAAATTATGGATCTTGTGGCACCTCTTTTTTCCGAAGCAAGCGATGGTGGCACAAAAACCAGATGATGATGCTTTGGTACTATTTACGTCCGGTTCAGAAGCTGTATCAAAAGGTGTCGTTCACAGTCATGCTAGTTTGTTAGCCAATGTGGAACAGATAAAAACCATTACTGATTTCAATCCACTTGACCGTTTTATGTCTTCTCTACCGCTATTTCATGCATTTGGATTGACTGTTGGCTTATTCACTCCACTGTTGTCTGGTAGCCGAATATTCCTCTACCCAAATCCATTGCATTATCGGGTAGTACCAGAACTGGTATATGAATGTAACTGTACCGTATTATTGGGTACATCTACTTTCCTGGAGAATTATGCCTATTCTGCTCATCCGTATGACTTTGCGCGTCTTCGTTGTGTTATAGCCGGTGTTGAAAAGCTCACTGAAAATACTAAACAGATTTGGCAAGACAAATTTGGCATTCGCATTTTAGAAGGATATGGCATGACAGAGTGTGCGCCTGTCATTGCATTGAATGTGCCGATGATGGCTAAGGTCGGTACTGTTGGACGGATTTTGCCGGCAATGGAATCCCGTTTGATTCCGGTAGCAGGAATTAAGACGGGGGGACGTTTGCAACTACGTGGCCCGAATATGATGAAGGGGTATCTGAGAGTTGGAGATCCAAATCATTTAGAACCACCAGCGGCAAAAGATGAGTATGGGAATATTCAGTTTAATTGGTTCGATACTGGAGATATTGTTTCAATTGATGAACAGGGATTTTGTACTATCCTCGGTCAGGGGAAACATTTTGTTAAACAGGAAGAAATCGTGTTATTGGAAAGTGAAGCTGAATAGGAACAATAATCGTGAATGCATCTTCCGTTGCTCAACCGCTATTAACCCGCGGTATGAAAGCTGTATTGGTGTCGCAGTTTTTTTCGGCTTTTGCCGATAATGCGTTGTTGTTTGCGATCCTGGCGCAATTGAAAGCCCAGTTTTATCCTGACTGGAGTCAGCCGATATTACAGATAGTGTTTGTCTTGGCATATATCCTATTGGCGCCTTTTGTGGGACAAATTGCTGATCGTTTCCCGAAAAATCGTGTGATGTTGTTTGCTAATAGCCTAAAGTTGTTGGGCGCGTTTACTATTTGCTTGGGATATGATCCATTTCTGGGTTATGCCTTGGTGGGCGTGGGGGCTGCATCATATTCACCGGCTAAATATGGCATCTTGGTTGAATTGACCGATGGTGATCGTTTAGTAAAGGCTAATGGTTTGATGGAAGCTTCAACGATAATTGCCATTCTTACGGGCTCTGTTGCTGGCGGTTTTTTGTCTGATTGGAATTTGGCTGTCGCACTGCTTGCTTGTGCACTGATGTATGGTATCGCTGTTGTCGCTAATTTCTTTATCCCTCGATTATCGGCGGTGCGTCAGGATAAAGGCTGGAATCTGAAAAAGGTGCTGACAGACTTTGCTTCATCCTGTTGTATTCTTTGGCATAACAAAGGAGCTCGATTTTCTTTAATTGGCACGAGTTTGTTCTGGGGTGCGGGTATAACATTGAGATTCCTATTGGTCTTATGGGTACCGGTTGTTCTGGGAGTTTCTGACAATAGCACGCCGACAATACTTAATGTGATGGTTGCTGTCGGCATTATTATTGGTGCAGGTATTGCTGCCCGTTTCATCACCCTTAAAACAGTCCACCGTTGTATGCCTGCTGGTGTTTTAATCGGCGTGATGGTGGTCATTTTTGCTGTTCAGCAAAGTATTTGGGCTTCCTACGTCTTATTAATCATTCTCGGTATTTTTGGCGGTTTGTTTATTGTTCCACTGAATGCATTATTGCAGGAAAGTGGCAGACAAACGACTGGGGCCGGTTATGCAATTGCAGTCCAGAATTTGGGTGAGAATATCGCCATGTTATTGATGCTTGGCTTGTATTCATTGGTTATTAAAATAGGCGTCCCGGTTGTTACAACAGGGATAGGCTTTGGTACTCTGTTGGCGTTGACAATCACGAGTTTGTGGATTTGGAACCGGTTTCAAAGAAATGGATCTTTTACCGGATAAAGAGAGTGTTATGAGTGAAAAAATTCTGACTCAGCTTAGTATTGAACTGGGGGAGAAGCTGAGACAGCAAAAACTGTGGGTGACCTGTGCTGAATCTTGCACCGGTGGCTGGTTGGCGAAAACAATTTCAGATATTGCCGGTAGCTCTGCTTATTTTGACCGAAGCTTTGTGACATACAGTAATAAAGCTAAGCATCAGATGCTTGGTGTGTCAGAAGCTGTTTTACAGCAACATGGGGCTGTCAGTGAACAGGTTGTGAGAGAAATGGCCGTAGGGGCACTGAAAGCCGCGCAGGCAGATCTGGCGGTTTCGGTCAGTGGCATTGCCGGGCCTGATGGCGGCAGCGAAGAAAAACCTGTTGGTACAGTGTGGTTTGGGTTTGCATATCTAACGGTAAATGGGGTAGAAGTTGTATCCCGCCGTTGTTGTTTTAATGGTGATCGAAATGAAGTACGCTTTCAAGCTGTCATTTATTCTCTGAAAACATTGTTATCAGAGATTATATACCCTATGGATTTCAAGATGGATCGCGACGGCAAGGGAGTGAATCCCCGGGAGCATAGGTAACGATGTGACCGAGGTGAGCGAGTGCAGCCAACAAAGAGGCAACTTGAAAGATAACGGGTATAAAAAATTAACTTGATGCTGTATGATTATACAGTATAATTGTAGGCAACATTTCAGTATTAAAAATTATTCATCGGCAGTGAGAGAGCCCTTTCATTGCTTACGAGGGAGTAAAAATGGCTATTGATGAAAATAAACAAAAAGCACTAGCAGCGGCACTAGGCCAAATTGAAAAACAGTTTGGTAAAGGTTCCATCATGCGTTTGGGCGAAGACCGTTCAATGGACGTTGAAACTATCTCCACGGGTTCATTGTCACTGGATATTGCATTAGGTGCTGGTGGCCTGCCGATGGGGCGTATTGTTGAAATCTATGGCCCGGAATCTTCTGGTAAGACAACGCTGACATTACAGGTGATTGCTGCGGCACAACGTGAAGGTAAAACCTGTGCGTTTATTGATGCTGAACACGCTCTTGATCCTATCTATGCTAAGAAGTTGGGTGTTGATATTGACAACCTGTTGTGTTCTCAACCCGATACGGGGGAACAGGCTCTTGAGATCTGTGATGCGTTGACACGTTCCGGCGCTGTTGATGTCATTATCGTAGACTCCGTTGCTGCCTTAACACCAAAAGCCGAAATTGAAGGGGAAATTGGCGATTCTCATATGGGGCTGGCAGCTCGAATGATGAGTCAGGCAATGCGCAAACTGGCCGGTAACTTGAAAAGCTCCAATACGTTGTTGATCTTTATCAACCAGATTCGTATGAAAATTGGTGTCATGTTTGGTAACCCTGAAACTACCACCGGTGGTAACGCGCTGAAATTCTATGCTTCTGTTCGTCTGGATATTCGCCGCATTGGTTCTGTGAAAAATGGCGAAGAGGTCGTTGGTAGCGAGACCCGTGTTAAGGTGGTAAAAAACAAAGTGGCAGCGCCATTTAAGCAAGCAGAATTCCAGATTATGTATGGCGAAGGCATTAACACTTATGGTGAATTAATCGATTTAGGTGTGAAGCATAAATTGGTGGAAAAAGCAGGCGCATGGTACAGCTATAATGGCGATAAAATTGGTCAAGGCAAAGCGAATGCGACCATCTACCTGAAAGAACATCCTGAAGTTGCTACTGAACTGGATAAAAAATTACGTGAAATGCTGTTGCACAATGCCGGCGAATTCAATAGTGCTGCTTCTGATTATGAAGCCAATGAAAACGAAGAGATGAATAACGAAGAATTCTAATCTAATAATATCGGTAGTCTCTATTCTTGTATTCAAAGCTGTAAAAGTTTTGTCATCAAACTTATACCGCGTTAATAATGACGCGGTTTCTTCTCTCCGAAAGCGAGTATTATCCATATTATGCGATCATGCTTTCAGAAAATACCTAGACGATTTACAATGCTGCCAGCGAATGGATGTATATGGGATTTTATACCTTATGGATTTCAAGATGCATCGCGACGGCAAGGGGGTGAGAGAGTGCAGCCAACAAAGAGGCAACTTGAAAGATGACGGGTATACTTCTAATAGAAGAACTTTTATCTTATCCCCACTTTGTTTATTCGTGAGTTGAAAATAGGTGATGGAATATCCCACCTAACCAATTCATAAATCTGTTTTTTCCAGCTTGATTTTGGGACAATTATGAGCAAAAGCACCGCTGAGATCCGTCAAGCGTTTCTCGACTTTTTTCATACTAAAGGGCATCAAGTCGTACCAAGTAGTTCTTTGGTGCCAAATAATGACCCAACACTGCTGTTTACCAACGCAGGGATGAACCAGTTTAAGGATGTCTTTCTTGGACAGGACAAAAGATCTTACTCCCGAGCAACAACTGCTCAGCGCTGTGTTCGTGCTGGTGGTAAACATAATGATTTAGAAAATGTAGGTTATACCGCACGCCATCATACTTTCTTTGAGATGCTGGGTAATTTTAGTTTTGGCGACTATTTCAAACATGATGCTATTAGTTATGCTTGGGAACTTCTGACGGGTAAAGATTGGTTTAATTTGCCTAAAGAAAAATTATGGGTGACTGTCTATCAGACAGATAATGAAGCCTATGATATCTGGAAGAATGAAGTCGGAATACCAGCAGAAAGAATTATCCGCATTGGTGATAACAAAGGTGCACCTTATGCATCGGATAACTTCTGGCAAATGGGTGATACTGGTCCTTGTGGCCCTTGCACTGAAATTTTTTATGATCATGGTGAGCATATCTGGGGTGGGCCGCCAGGAAGCCCGGAGGAAGATGGTGACAGATATATTGAAATCTGGAATATCGTCTTTATGCAGTTCAATCGTCATGCCGATGGCACGATGGAGCCGTTGCCAAAACCATCCGTAGATACGGGGATGGGGCTGGAGCGTATCACTGCTGTATTGCAGCACGTCAATTCTAATTATGAGATTGATCTGTTCCGTGATTTGATTACAGTTGTTGCTAATGTCACTGGTGCTACAGATGATCTGAGTAATAAATCTCTGCGGGTTATTGCTGATCACATTCGTTCATGTGCATTTTTGATTTGTGATGGTGTTGTTCCTTCTAATGAAAACCGTGGTTATGTTCTGCGTCGTATTATCCGCCGAGCTATCCGTCACGGTAACATGTTGGGGGCTAAAGATACCTTCTTCTATAAACTGGTTGCGCCATTGCTAGAAGTGATGGGCGCGGCGGGAGAAGAGCTTAAACGCCAGCAAGCAGTTGTTGAGCAGATCTTGAAAACAGAAGAAGAGCAGTTTGCTCGTACGCTGGAACGTGGTCTTCAATTATTAGACGATGAACTCGCAAAACTGTCCGGTGATATTCTGGATGGCGAAACGGCTTTCCGTTTGTATGATACCTATGGTTTCCCTGTGGATTTAACCGCTGATGTTTGCCGTGAGCGTAATATTAGCGTTGATGAAGCGGGATTTGCAGTGGCAATGGAAAATCAGCGTCGTCGAGCCCGTGAATCAAGTGGTTTCGGTACTAATTATAATGAATTGATCAAAGTTGATGAACGCAGCGATTTCTCTGGTTACGATCATAACGAACAGCAGGCAACAGTAACTGCTATCTTCCGTAATGGTGAATCAGTGAATCAAATTCAAGCAGGTGAAGAAGCGATTGTTATACTGGATAAGACCGCTTTTTATGCTGAATCCGGTGGACAAGTTGGTGACTCGGGTATTCTGAGTAATACCAATTGTGCTTTTTGTGTTATTGATACACAAAAATATGGTCAGGCTATTGGTCATATTGGTAAGCTTGAAAAAGGTATCTTAAGTGTAAACCATAACATCAATGCGGTTATTGATATTGAACGTCGTGATGCCATTCGTTTGAATCACTCAGCAACCCATCTGTTACATGCTGCATTACGTCAAATTTTGGGTGAGCACGTATCACAGAAAGGCTCTCTGGTTAACGATAAATACCTTCGCTTTGATTTTTCTCACTTTGAAGCGATGAAACCAGAACAGATCCGTCAGGTTGAAGATTTGGTTAATGCCGAAGTTCGTCAAAATTCACCTGTTGTTACTGAATTGATGGATCTGGAAACAGCAAAAGCTAAAGGTGCAATGGCACTGTTTGGTGAAAAATACGAAGAGCAAGTCCGTGTACTGTCAATGGGGGATTTTTCCACTGAATTATGTGGAGGGACTCACGCAAATCGTACCGGCGATATTGGCTTGTTCCGTATTATTGCTGAATCTGGAACGGCTGCGGGTATCCGTAGGATCGAAGCAATTACAGGTAAAAAAGCGTTGGAATCTGTACATCAACAGGTTGATTTACTTCAGGATATTGCTCAATTGGTGAAAAGTGATATTCATAGCCTGAGTGAAAAAGTGCGGGTGACACTGGATAGAACCAAAGCGTTGGAAAAAGAGCTTCAACAGCTTAAAGATCAACAGGCTGCACAAGAGAGCTCTTCTTTAGCAAGCAAAGCGAAAGAAGTGAAGGGTGTGAAGTTGTTGGTCAGTCAGTTAAGCAATACAGAGCCTAAGATGTTGAGAACGATGGTTGATGATCTGAAAAATCAACTAGGTTCAGCAATTATTGTGCTTTCCGCTATAAGTGATGATAAAGTCAGCTTAATTGTTGGGGTCACAAAGGATCTGACGGCTCAAATAAAAGCAGGTGAGTTAATTTCTTCTGTAGCTCAGCAAATCGGTGGTAAAGGCGGTGGTCGCCCTGATATGGCCCAAGCAGGTGGTTCTGATATTGAAGCGTTACCTTCTGCTTTGGATAGCGTGGAAGAGTGGGTAGTATCGCGGCTATAAGCGGTATTACCTGAGTTTAGAGGGCACCATAGAGCTGTTTTTATGGTGCCTTGAAATCTTGTTGTGAAATTGTTAAAAGGTTAAGCGCATATTTATTTATTTTGGCTAAACTATATAGATAGGAAATGCGCTTAAAATTGCTTATACTTTAAGCATATACCATTGTTTTACGTTTTCACGGTGTTTGATGGATAATAGCGGGGAAACCGAAAGACCCGACTCTTTTAAATTTTCAAGGAGCAAAGAATGCTTATTCTGACTCGTCGAGTTGGTGAAACGCTCATGATAGGCGATGAGGTAACAGTTACAGTACTAGGGGTTAAAGGTAACCAAGTTCGTATTGGTGTAAATGCCCCTAAAGAAGTTTCTGTTCACCGTGAAGAAATTTATCAGCGGATTCAGGCCGAAAAATCTCAGCCAACAACTTATTGACTCTAAGTTGGCGTCCTATTTCTGTCGAACCGGGCGCCATTTTTGAGGAATCTCACCTCTGTTGGTATTTTTTGTCGTGCTAATTTCTTAAACTCTTGTCTATTTTCCCATCTTTTTTGTTTTTCTATCGTAAGAACAGAGTGTTCCTACCATGTTATTGTGGCGAATAATGATTTGCATGCACTTTAATTGAAGGTGTAATAGTTTGCTGCTGATAAAGTACACTTTTTGGTTTCAAACTACACATCTTGTGTGTGAAGTGTTCAAACAAACACAGGTTTAGAAAAATTGTTTGACTTATAAGTCTGGGAAAGTAATATGTGCGCCACGCAGTGACGAGGAGCTTAAACGAAAGTTCTGAGTCGCGATTCGAAAGAAAGCGTACGGTGAGATGGCCGAGAGGCTGAAGGCGCTCCCCTGCTAAGGGAGTATGCGGTCAAAAGCTGCATCGAGGGTTCGAATCCCTCTCTCACCGCCATTTAAACCACGCATCCATAGCTCAGCTGGATAGAGTACTCGGCTACGAACCGAGCGGTCGGAGGTTCGAATCCTTCTGGATGCGCCATATTTAACCTTAAGATGAAGTCATCTGAGGTGCTATTTAGGTAATCGAAGCAACTACTGCCTTTTGCCCGAGTGAAAAACTGAACACGCATCCATAGCTCAGCTGGATAGAGTACTCGGCTACGAACCGAGCGGTCGGAGGTTCGAATCCTTCTGGATGCGCCAATTTAACCTTGAGATGAAACCATCCGAGGCAGCATTTAGGTAATCGAAGCAACTGCTATCTTTTACCAGAGTAAAAAACTGAACATGCATCCATAGCTCAGCTGGATAGAGTACTCGGCTACGAACCGAGCGGTCGGAGGTTCGAATCCTTCTGGATGCGCCATACCAAGCCCTGCTTAAACAGCAGGGCTTTTTCTTTTCTACCCTGTATTGCCGGTAACCAACCTGCCCTCGGTATGACGCTGAAATATTTTTGCTTATCTATCTAATCAGCGACAATTTGGCTTGTTTAAGATAAAGTAAACCCTTATAAAAATTCTTCTAAAACACTACGGGAGGTCGAATTGATCCCGGACGTATCAAAGGCTCTATCATGGCTAGAGGCGCATCCGACAATTTTAAAGGGAATTCGTCGCGGTGTTGAACGTGAAACATTGCGTATCACTTCAGATGGTAGTTTAGCCATAACAGAACATCCTAAAACACTTGGTGCAGCGCTTACGCATAAATGGATTACTACTGATTTTGCTGAGTCATTGTTGGAATTCATAACACCAGTTGGTGATGATATAAAATATACGATTTCTTTTCTTGGCGATATTCATCGTCACACGGCGCGTGTGCTGGACAAAGAAAAAATGTGGCCATTAAGTATGCCATGCTTTATTGATGCGGAAGAGAACATCACTTTGGCTCAATATGGTGCATCGAATGTTGGTCGCTATAAGACCTTATACCGTGAAGGTCTGAAAAATCGTTATGGCGCGTTGATGCAGACCATATCCGGGGTTCATTATAATTTTTCATTGCCAATTGAGTTTTGGCGTGCCTGGGCTGGTGTTGAAGATGCAGAGAGTGGTAAAGAACAGATCTCTAATGGTTATTTCCGCTTGATCCGTAACTATTATCGCTTTGGATGGGTGATCCCATATTTGTTTGGTGCTTCTCCGGCAATTTGTTCCTCGTTCTTACGTGGAAGAGAGACTTCTTTTCTTTTTGAACGGACAGAAGATGGAACTTGTTATCTGCCTTATGCGACTTCACTAAGAATGAGTAATTTGGGGTACACCAATAAATCACAGAGCGATCTGAATATTACGTTTAATAACCTACATACTTATATTGAAGGGCTGAAAAAAGCGATTCACAAGCCATCTGACGAGTTTGCTAAGTTGGGCACTAAGCAAGGTGATAAATATATTCAGCTCAATACCAACGTCTTACAAATTGAAAATGAATTGTATGCGCCAATCCGACCTAAGCGTGTCACTAGAGGGAATGAATCGCCTTCTGATGCTTTGTTGCGTGGGGGCGTGGAATATATCGAAGTTCGTTCATTGGATATTAATCCATTTGCTGCGATTGGTGTCAATGAGACACAAATTCGTTTTCTTGACCTATTCTTAATATGGTGTGTGCTTGCCGAAGCGCCGGAAATGGGCAGTGATGAATTAGAGTGTTGCCGTAAGAATTGGGATAGAGTGATCCTTGAAGGGCGTAAACCAGAGCAAAAGATTGGCTTGGGTTGTGGAAGTGTGGAAGAACCGCTAGTAAAAGTTGGCAAAAAGTTATTTAGTGACTTGAAACGGGTTGCCGCAATATTGGATAGTTGTTCTGGCACACAGTATCAAAAGGTTTGCGAAGAATTAATTGCTATGTTTGATGATTCATCACTGACTTTATCGGCCCGTGTGCTGGAAAAAGTGAAGAGCCAGGGCATTGGTGGTTTTGGACTGGAACTAGCAGATGAATACCGCCAGCAACTGATCAATGAGAAATATGAGGTTATTAGCGACGAGCAGTTCGCTATAGAACGCAGGGCCTCCGTAGAGCGACAAGACGCATTGGAACGTGAGGATACGATGAGTTTTGATGAGTATCTGAAACATCTGAAACAACAAATAGGATACTAGAAAAAATGGCCACAAGTAAAAGTGGCCAAATGGGATTTTCTAGAGAATAGGGATAATAATTACGCGTCTTTCATTCTTTACGACCGGTGGCAGATGAAAAAGTTTCATTTGCTTGAAGAAAAATCTGAATTTTTTGTGGAGATAAAGAAATGCCTTTACTGGATAGTTTTACTGTTGACCATACTCGTATGAATGCGCCAGCCGTCAGAGTTGCTAAGACTATGAAAACGCCTCATGGCGACACCATCACAGTTTTTGACTTACGTTTCTGTATACCCAATAAACAGGTTATGCCTGAAAAGGGTATTCATACACTTGAGCATTTGTTCGCTGGTTTTATGCGCAATCACCTCAATGGTGAGGGTGTTGAAATTATTGATATATCGCCAATGGGATGTCGAACAGGTTTTTATATGAGCTTGATTGGCGCCCCGGCGGAAATACGCGTTGCAGACGCATGGAAAGCGGCTATGGCTGATGTCTTGAAAGTGAAAGATCAGAGCCAGATCCCAGAACTAAATATTTATCAATGTGGTACTTATCACATGCATTCACTGACAGAAGCTCAGGATATTGCCCGTCATATTCTTGATTCAGACGTCCTCGTTAATAAGAATGACGAGTTGGCATTGCCAGAAGAAAAACTGACCGAATTGAAAGTGTAGTTCCATAGCAGTGATAATATTTCGGGTTCCTGAGATGAAGTATTAACAGGAATTTGCCGTTGGAGGTGCGCCTCCAGCGGCGTCAATTTTCCGCCTCGATTTAAAGGGCTTGTGTTTTTTGCTCAGGAAATTGGCTAATGGGAGTGACTCGAACTTGTTTAATGACATTATCGTTGACTGAAAGTACTTCAAAATTATATTTGCCGATTTGCACTTGTACATTAAGTGCGGGTATTTCTCCTAATTCTTCAAGCACCATACCATTAACCGTTCGTGGCCCATCAACAGGCAATGCCCAGTTAAAGGCTTTATTTAATTCGCGGATGTTGGCGGTCCCGTCAATCAAAATAGTCCCATCGCTTTGTGGTGAAACTTCTTCTGCCAGAGAAGGAGACATTGATGTGGTAAAATCACCGACAATCTCTTCGAGGATATCTTCAACAGTGACCAGACCTTGAATATCACCGTATTCATCAACGATGAGCCCGGCTTTCTCCTTATTACGTTGGAAATTGACTAACTGGATATTAAGTGGTGTGCTGACGGGGACATAATAGATTTTATCTGCTGCTTTAATCAGGTTTCTTTTGATGAACTCTTTTTTTTCTGTCATCAGTCGGTAAGCTTCACGCACACGAAGCATGCCAATGGCATCATCAAGTGAATCACGGTAAAGCACGATCCGACCATGAGGTGAATGAGTTAATTGCCGTATGATGGATTTCCAGTCATCATTAATATCAATGCCAATAATTTCATTACGGGGAACCATAATGTCGCCGATTGTGACTTTTTCCAGATCTAAAATTGAAGTTAGCATAGCCTGATTTTGCTGTGATAGCTTGGCATTTGATTCATTCACAATAGTGCGAAGTTCATCTTTACTCATTGCGTGACTAGAGCCAGTAGGTTGTTTGATACCAAGGCAACGCATTAACAATAAAGTAATTTTATTTAGCACCCAGACCAACGGCAGCATGATTTTCTGTAACGGGCGGAGCAAAAAACTACTCGGAAAAGCGACTCTTTCAGGATAGAGGGCGGCTATCGTTTTTGGCATAACTTCAGAAAATATCAGTACGATAAACGTCAGAATACCGGTTGCAATAGCGACTCCGGCATCACCGTAAAGACGCATACCAATGATAGTAGCGAGTGCTGAAGCAAGAATATTAACCAGATTATTGCCGATGAGAATCAGACTGATGAGCTGCTCAGGATGACGAAGTAATGCTTCAACTCTGCGGGCAGAGTGGTTCCCTTGCTTTGCCAGATGACGTAAGCGATAACGATTCATTGTCATCATACCAGTCTCGGAGGCGGAGAAATAAGCTGAGACAATGACCATGATGATTAAAATAATCAGTAATGTGCTTGTTGAGACATGCTCCAAAACAGAATTCCTTCCAAGTATTGATTGAACATCATACTCCTAGTAAATCATGATTTCCTGCAATAATCGATTACCGAAATAGGCGAGTGTCAGGGTAAATGCGCCGATCAGGTTAAACCAGATAACGCGTTTACCGCGCCATCCATCATGGTAGTGACCCCATAATAAAACAATGTAAACAAACCATGCGATAATAGACAAAATTGCTTTATGGATGTTTTCGCTACTGAAAATATTATCCATGTAGAGGATGCCGGTGCAGAGCGTCAACGTTAGCAATATTACGCCAAGCTGAGTGATATGAAACATTTTGCGTTCAATGAACATTAATGGGGGCATATCTGGCGTAAAAGTGAGTTTTTTATTTTTAAGCTGATGATCCAACCACCCAAGCTGTAATGCATATAATGCCGCGATAAGTAAAGTCGCATAACCAAGAAGTGCCAACCCAATATGGATAGATAATTCAAAGCTCGCCTCTAGATGGGTAATGAATTCACCTGGCATAAGACTCGCTAAAACCAAATTTATCATGGAAAAACTGTAAACAATGGGTAGCAGGAACCAAGCACGGCCGTGAGAAGCGACAATTGTCATTATGATACAAGTAAGTAAACTGACGATAGAACCAAGGTTTAGGAGGGTGAGGTTTTGCCCGCTGCTGACGTGGAATATCTGGTGTTTAAGTGCAATAGCATGACAAATTAAAGCGACAATCGAGGAAAGTAATGCCAGCCTGCGGTATCCTTTCGGTTGCCGCAGCAAGCCGGGAATAATCAGTACCAGGCTGAATAAATAAGCGAATGAAGAAATTATAGAAAATACTGGCATAGCATTAGTCGTTTTAGCGATAGTTTTAGGGTGAATTAAAGCTTAAGTATACCGCCAGCAAGGATAGCCTCCAACCGTTGTTAATCATCGGTGTGAATCTCTGTGCAGAGATCCCTTTCCATCGTGTTATAATTTGCGGAATATGCCTTACAGGTAGCCCATTTTTAAAAATTGAGCAGAGACAATGTTTGATAATTTAACCGACAGACTATCGCGCACATTGCGCAATATCAGTGGCCGTGGGCGACTGACCGAAGATAATATTAAAGAGACACTGCGCGAAGTTCGCATGGCTTTACTTGAAGCTGACGTCGCATTACCTGTAGTGCGTGATTTTATTTCATGTGTTAAAGAGCGCGCGGTAGGCCACGAGGTTAATAAAAGCCTGACTCCCGGCCAAGAGTTTGTCAAAATTGTTCAGAATGAACTTGTTAAGGCGATGGGGGAAGTTAACAGTGAACTGAATCTTTCTACTCAGCCGCCTGCTGTCGTATTAATGGCGGGTCTACAAGGTGCAGGTAAAACGACCAGCGTTGCCAAGCTAGGTAGCTTTCTGAAAGGAAAACAGAAGAAAAAAGTTTTGGTGGTATCTGCTGACGTCTATCGTCCAGCGGCTATCAAACAGCTTGAAACCTTGGCGCAGGCAGTTGGTATTGATTTCTACCCTTCTGATGCTCAGGAAAAACCCGTTGATATCGTGACTCAAGCGGTACAGCACGCCAAATTGAAATTCTATGATGTGCTTTTGGTGGATACTGCGGGTCGTCTACATGTTGACGAAGCAATGATGGATGAAATCAAACAGGTTCATAAAGCCATCAATCCAGTAGAAACCCTATTTGTTGTTGATGCAATGACGGGGCAGGATGCGGCTAATACCGCGAAAGCTTTCAATGAAGCATTGCCACTGACGGGTATAGTGTTAACGAAAGTCGATGGTGATGCCCGTGGCGGTGCAGCGCTATCTATTCGTCATATTACTGGGAAGCCGATTAAATTCCTGGGTGTTGGTGAAAAAACGGATGCGTTGGAGCCATTCCATCCGGATCGTATTGCCTCTCGAATCCTTGGAATGGGCGATGTTCTCTCCCTGATTGAAGAGATTGAAAGTAAAGTCGATCGCACCCAGGCTGAAAAGCTGGCTTCTAAACTGAAGAAAGGTGACGGCTTCGATTTAAATGATTTTCTAGATCAGTTAAAGCAGATGCGTAACATGGGGGGAATGGCCAGCATGTTAAGCAAAATGCCGGGGATGTCTCAAGTGCCAGATGCAGTGAAATCCCAGATGGATGATAAAATTCTGGTGAAAATGGAAGCTATTATCAATTCTATGACGCGTAAAGAGCGACAAAAACCAGAAATAATCAAAGGTTCTCGTAAACGTCGTATTGCTAATGGTTCTGGCACTCAGGTCCAAGATGTTAACCGCTTGCTTAAACAATTCGACGAAATGCAGCGCATGATGAAAAAAATGAAGAAAGGCGGCTTGGCAAAAATGATGCGTGGCATGAAAGGCATGATGCCACCCGGATTTATGGGCCGTTAATCGATAAAGTCTCGAAGAATATCCACTTTGGATTGCTTTTTGCGCCAAAGTGAGTAAACTTTTCGGGCTTTTTATCTGATAACCGGACTTCGTTCCTCGATGAAGTCTGGTTGTTTTGTTAACTAATGAGGATGTTATGGTAACAATTCGTTTAGCTCGTGGCGGCGCCAAAAAGCGTCCGTTTTACCAAGTAGTCGTGACCGATAGCCGCAGCCCGCGTGATGGTCGCTTTATCGAGCGCGTTGGCTTCTTCAACCCTATTGCAACAGGGAAAGCAGAAGTATTGCGTTTAGATCTGGACCGTATTGAACATTGGATTGGTCTGGGTGCAACTGTGTCTGATCGTGTTTCTACACTGATCAAAGACGCTAAAAAAGCAGCTTAATCTGTCGCGGTGGTAACTATGAGCAAGCAAACCTGTTTTGAACCGCCTGTAAACCCAATTGTATTGGGAAAATTAGGTTCAACTTATGGTATTCGTGGTTGGCTCAGAGTTTTTTCTTCCACCGAACATGCCGAAGACATTTTTGAGTATCAACCGTGGTTTATTCAACGGGCAGGCCGGTGGCAACACATCGAACTAGAAACCTGGAAACACCACAATCAGGATATGATCATCAAAATTAAAGGTATTGATGATCTGGATGCTGCGAATTTACTGACTAATTGCGAAATTATTGTAGATTCAGAACAACTGCCAGAGCTGGATACGGGTGATTACTACTGGAAAGACTTAATAGGCTGCCAGGTAATCAGCACAGCAGGTTATAACTTGGGGACTGTCAATGACATGATGGAAACCGGTTCTAACGACGTAATGGTAATTAAAGCAAACCTGAAAGATGCATTCGGTATCAAGGAACGGCTAATTCCGTTTCTTGATGGGCAGGTTATCAAGAAAGTCGATCTCGCTACTAAAACCATTGAAGTAGATTGGGATCCTGGTTTTTAAACTCCGGTTATAAGCGGTTGAAATGAGTGGGACGCGATAATGTGGATTGGGGTTATTAGCCTGTTTCCTGAAATGTTCCGCGCAATAACCGATTATGGGGTAACTGGCCGGGCAGTGAAAAATGGCCTGTTAAGTATTGAATGCTGGAATCCACGGGATTTTACCTATGACCGGCATCGTACCGTTGACGATCGACCTTATGGCGGTGGTCCAGGCATGTTGATGATGGTTCAGCCTTTACGGGAAGCCATTCATGCAGCAAAAACTGCGGCAGGCGAAGGTGCAAAAGTGATTTATCTTTCACCTCAGGGACGCAAACTCAACCAACAAGGGGTTTGTGAGCTGGCAACAAATGAAAAACTGATTTTGATTTGTGGCCGCTATGAAGGGATAGATGAGCGAGTGATCCAAACCGAGATTGACGAAGAGTGGTCTATTGGTGATTACGTGCTCAGCGGTGGTGAAATCCCTGCAATGACGATGATTGACTCAGTTTCTCGGTTCATTCCGGGCGTTCTGGGGCATCAGGCATCAGCGGAGGAGGACTCTTTTGCTGATGGATTGCTGGATTGTCCGCACTATACTCGCCCGGAGGTATTAGATGGTATGGAAGTTCCACCAGTGTTGCTGTCTGGAAATCATGCTGAAATTAATCGCTGGCGGATGAAACAATCGCTTGGCCGGACCTGGCTTAGAAGACCTGAACTTCTGGAAAACCTAGCTCTGACTGACGAGCAAAGGATATTGCTAACAGAGTTCCAACGGGAACATCTAACTGAAGCAACTAATTAATCCAGACATATCCCCGAAGGGAATGTCTCTGATATATCAGTTTACCTAGGGTAAGAGAATTATTATGAGCAACATTATTAAACAACTTGAACAAGAGCAGATGAAGCAAGACGTACCTTCATTCCGTCCGGGTGACACCGTGGAAGTTAAGGTATGGGTCGTAGAAGGTGCTAAGAAACGTCTGCAGGCATTCGAGGGCGTGGTTATCGCTATCCGTAACCGCGGTCTGCACTCTGCATTCACTGTTCGCAAAGTTTCTAACGGCGAAGGTGTTGAGCGTGTATTCCAGACTCACTCCCCAGTCGTAGACAGCATTAGCGTTAAACGTCGTGGTGCTGTTCGTAGAGCTAAATTGTACTATCTGCGTGAGCGTTCTGGTAAAGCTGCTCGTATTAAAGAGCGTCTGAACAGTAAATAATACGCTTTCGTTACATCCGAAAGTTATCATTAAAGAGGTCAGCCATTGCTGGCCTCTTTTTTTTATCCTCAACTTAAAACCGCATTTTGCGGACGTGGTCATCAATTTGGTTTTGGCTCTCCTGTATTTTTAATTATTGTAATGAAAAATCAGGCTGAATACGGGCGGGTTTTTAGAATAATTTTAAACATGATTAACTGACGATAAGGATTTGTTTTGAAAACTTTTCAAATACATAACAAAACGATGGCTTACCGAGATGAAGGTGAAGGTTTCCCGTTATTACTTGGGCATAGCTATTTGTTTGATTCTACTATGTGGGAGCCTCAGATCGAGGTCTTAAGTAAAAAATACCGGGTGATTGCTCCTGATCTCTGGGGGCATGGAAACTCGGGAGAGCTACCGGAACAACATAGCACTTTGGCTGATTTAGCTCGGGATTACCTGGCGTTGATGGATCAACTTGGTATTAAAGAATTCGCTATCATTGGTTTATCTGCTGGTGGTATGTGGGGAATTGAGTTGGTGGCTATGGCGCCGGACAGAGTTAAAGCACTGGTTTTGATGGATACCTTTGTCGGATTAGAACCTGAAGTGACTCATACAAAATACTTTGCCATGTTGGATGCGATAGAGCAGGTTGGTGCAATTCCTCAATCTATTTTGCAACAGCAGATAGTGCCAGCCTTCTTTAGCCAGCAACCGGCTCAGCATTTGGTTGATGAATTAACTCAGCGTCTGGTAGCCATTCCTGCGGAAATATTGCGTAATAGTATTATTCCGTTAGGTAGAATAATATTTGGGCGTGAAGATAGAATGCATTTGTTGGAAAAACTGGATATTCCCTCGCTTGTTATGACTGGCGAACAAGATACGCCCCGCCCGCCTCTGGAGGGTTATTTGATGGCTGAAATATTGCACTGTGATCATATTATCATCCAGGATGCAGGGCATATTTCCACATTGGAGCAACCCTATAAAGTTAATCAGGAATTAATTGCTTTTTTACAGCAAGCTTTGTAACAGATATTTTAATAAAGAGGCCGGATTTCCCGGCCTCAGACTGCTGGTATTAGTGTATTGAATTTAAAAGCGTGATCTAAATTTTTTATCTCAATATAACCTACATCATGATCTGATGGCACAGATTCTTTTCATAACAAGTGTTAAGTAATTATTCTACAGTGAGCTGTAGTCATATTATTATTTTCTTAATAAATTAATGAAAAAGCGAGTTGGGCATAGCTTAATATTTTATGGGTGCTATTTGGTAACTTGACGCCTTTTTCATTTATTGTAAATAATTGTTTACAGTGTTTTGGTTTTGTTTACACTTTTGGATTGTATTCTTTACGACGCGTGATATGTTATTAGTCAAATGCATAAAAACAAATAAGTACAGAATGATAATTTGAGGAGAAAATCGACATGTTCATGCAAAGAGATGTACTTAATAACGTTCACATCAGTGGTGAGCAAATTCTTATCACTCCAAAAGAATTAAAGCAACAATACCCACTGAGTGATGATGATCTGCATGTTATTGCAAATGCACGTAAAACAATTGCGGATATTATTCAGCTCCGTGATCCCCGTTTGCTGGTAGTGTGTGGTCCTTGCTCTATTCATGACGTGGATGCGGCTCTGGATTATGCTCACCGTTTGGCCGCCCTTTCTGCTGAATTGAGTGATAGCTTGTACATTGTCATGCGTGTCTATTTTGAAAAGCCTCGTACAACAGTGGGTTGGAAAGGTCTTATTAATGATCCATACATGGATGGTTCATTTGATGTGGAAGCTGGCCTGCATATTGCTCGCCGTTTACTACTTAGTTTAGTTAAAATGGGATTGCCTCTTGCAACAGAAGCTTTAGATCCGAATAGTCCACAATATTTAGGGGATTTATTCAGTTGGTCTGCAATTGGTGCGAGAACCACAGAATCCCAGACACACCGGGAAATGGCTTCAGGTTTATCTATGCCTGTTGGTTTCAAAAATGGGACTGATGGTAGCTTGAACACTGCAATTAATGCGATGTGTGCAGCCGCTATGCCACACCGTTTTGTGGGAATAAATCAGTCGGGGCAGGTGTGTTTATTACAAACACAAGGAAACCCGAATGGGCATATTATCTTACGTGGTGGTAAGACGCCTAATTACAGCACCCAACATGTCATGGAATGTGAACAGCAAATGGTTCAATCTGGATTATTACCATCCTTGATGATTGATTGTAGTCATGGTAACTCTAATAAGGATTTTCGTCGGCAAAGTTTGGTTGTAGATTCTGTCGCAGATCAGATCATTTCAGGTAATCAATCTATTACTGGCATTATGTTGGAGAGCCATATTAATGAGGGCAACCAATCTTCTGAGCAACCGCGTAGTGAAATGAAATATGGTGTATCAGTGACTGACGCGTGTATTAGTTGGCAGACGACAGAGGCAATTCTAAGAAAATTACATCAGCAAATTAGCATGCAATTGTTGCAAAGAATGGCAGTATTGAAAAAAGCGGGATAATAAATATGGCGGCTGAATTATCTCAATTGCGGGATAAAATTGATGAAGTGGATAAAGCTTTGCTGGGCTTACTGGCAAAGCGTCTGGAATTGGTTGCAGAGATTGGTGAGGTAAAAAGTCAGAATGGGTTGTCAATTTATGCACCTGACAGAGAAATGGCGATGCTTGCTTCACGTCGGCAGGAGGCTGAAGAGTTTGGTGTTCCACCGGATTTAATTGAAGATATTCTGCGCCGTATTATGCGGGAGTCCTACACCAGTGAAAATAGCAAAGGGTTTAAAACACTTTGCCCTCAATTGGGGCCGATAGTCATTGTTGGTGGCTTGGGTAAAATGGGGAAACTATTTGGCCGTTTATTAACTTTGTCTGGTTATGAAGTCAGGAATCTGGAACCGCAAGATTGGCCTAACGCGGAACAAATTCTGGCGGGAGTGGGTATGGTGATTATCAGCGTACCGATTCATTTGACAGAAGAGGTTATTCGCCGTTTACCGCCATTACCTGACCATTGCATTTTGGTGGACTTGGCGTCCGTTAAACAGCAGCCATTACAGGCTATGCTTGATGTGCATAAAGGTCCAGTGTTGGGATTACATCCTATGTTTGGGCCGGATGTCGGTAGTTTGGTAAAACAAGTTGTTGTTTACTGTGACGGACGTCAAGAGGAAGCTTATCAATGGTTTTTAGAACAGTTGTTAATTTGGGGGGCTTGCTTGCATCAGATGAGCCCGGAACAGCATGATAAAAACATGAGCTTTATTCAGGCGTTGCGTCATTTCACGACATTTGCTTATGGGCAACATCTCGCACAGGAAGGTGCGGATTTACAACAACTGTTATCAATATCTTCACCTATTTACCGTTTGGAACTGATCATGGTCGGGCGCTTATTTGCCCAAGATCCTCAGCTCTACGCGGATATTATTATGTCATCACCAGAGAATATTGATCTTATACGCCGTTATCATCAAAGTTTTGGGCAAGCGCTAGAGATATTGGAAAACCAAGACAAACGGGCTTTTGTCAGCAGTTTTGAAGATGTTAGTGAATGGTTTGGTGATTATGCACCTCATTTTATGAGAGAGAGCAGGGTATTGCTTCAACAAGCGAATGATAGTCGCCAATAACTATACCTTATGGATTTTCAAGATGGATCGCGACGGCAAGGGAGAGAATCCCCGGGAGCATAGCGAACTATGTGACCGGGGGAAGCGAGTGCAGTCAACAAAGAGGCAACTTTGAAAGATAACGGGTATAAAAAGAACCGGATATGACAATACCCGATTCAATTTGCTGACAAGTTTAATTGTATTAATGAGGATGAAAGGCTTTGCAGATTAATCACATTAAAGACATAAAATAGAGGAATAGTTTAACTTAAACCGTAGAAAACAATGCTATTGGGCGGATTAAAATCGTGTAAATCAAGTTTAAACTGGCGTATTTAAGGTATCGCAGCTTTACATGGTAAATGTGCAATATAATAACGTCGAAAATAACTGAGTGATTATTTGGTTAAATTATTTATTTTCGGGTTTTGTTACGCGGATTTTTTTATCATCGGATTATTTAACTGGTTTAGAAAAAGGTTATTCTCCGGTTGAAAACGTTATTAAAGATGGTTTCTTTTTGGAGGTATATTTTCTGGTAAACGGATAAACTTATTCATATTTTTATTTATCTTTTTTTCCGTTATGCGTAAGCATTAACAAAACCGATTTTTATTTCTTATTTTTTCACTAATGGTTTTATGATGGGCAGTTTTTAAGTTGTTATTAAAAGTCATGGTTTTAGTTTTTTAGTTTAATCAGTATAAGGTTTTAACCGTGTTTTTACCCTTTTTTATTGCATTGTTTTTATAACTTGCTTCGTAAAGTAACGGTGAGAAAATACCTGAATAGTAACTCATTCTAATAATATTCTTCTATGTGCTGATCTCTTTTCAACTCTTTGTTAATAGTTGATGAATTTAGATTCAATAAAATTAACTATCTTACTGAAAAGTTGCATTGATTGAGTTAAATCAGTCTTTTATACAAAAGCATTAATCTTTCTGTATTCGTGTTTTTAAATGGTTATGGCAGGCTGATGAATAAATTAAATATGGCGGGAAGTAGGTTGTTTTTAGATGCCCTTCACCTTTTAAAAATTTGGCATTAATGGGTACCTGTTTTTTTATACTTTTTTGATTAATAACCGAGTTAATCACCCATAAAAAGGCGCTTGCGATCGCCTAAAAAAGCAAATGCAAGCAAAAAAGAAAAGTAAATAGTATTAAACAGATAATAAATCTGTGAGGCTATTTTTATTCCGAAGTTTTTTATTTTTGAATTAAAAATTCATTTAATGAATGGCCTTCATTGAGTAATTTTTGTAAACCTGATGGTTTTTTCCCGTTTCCTGACCAGTATTTAATTTCTCCATTGTCATTAAACTGATACTTAGGTTTTCTCGTCTTTCCTTTTCCTGCATTTGATTTTTTAGGTTTAAAATCAGAGAAGGTAATAGGTATGTTAATAGTATTAGGATTAAGGCCGATTTCTTCAATCATTCTTAATATTTCTAAACGTTTTTGTTCTTTTTGTTCCGCTTCTAAACTCATTAATCTGAAGGTTTCTTTGCTTTCTTGAACGACTACCTCTAATGTTTTGTAAGCCTCTTCTAGCCATTCAACATCTTTTGTTTGAGCAAACCTTCTTAATATGCTTATTCTTGATAAATATCCTGATACAATATCATATTCTTTTTCTGTGGTTAATGTTGTCATTTTGTCACCTTGTTAATAAGTTTAAAATCTATCTTTTCTGATGTTTTCTCTTCCTGCGTCAGTATAACACCGAATTTTTTACTTGCTTTAAAAAAGCTTTAATCATTTATGTTTTACCTTTAATGATTAAAGCTTTTGCCTTCTTTTTCGTGATATGCTTGCGGTTTTTTCCCAAGTTTTAAAACCGTGGTGACAGATAAAACGTGGTTTTTATTAACGCCGGTTTTATCACATTCAGATAAAACGTATTTATACCCGTCATCTTTCGAGTTGCCTCTTTGTTGGCTGCACTCACTCACCCCGGTCACATAGTTATCTATGCTCCCGGGGATTCGCTCCCTTGCCGCCGCGATGCATCTTGAAATCCATAGGGTATAATCTTATGTGAATAAGTGAAAATTTTTTAATCCCTTGTTTTCAGATGGCACGAAAAGCGATAATCCATATTATTTAACCTGAACAAGTCAGGATTTACGGAATAAATAAAGAGCCTTAAACCAAAAGGTTAAAGGCAGTAAAAATTTTCTCATGGGTAATACAAAATATTAAAAGCCAATAATCTGAACCGGATATTTTAATACCCGGTTCTTTTTAATCAGGAAGGGTTAACCGGTACCACGCTTTCTGTTGGGTAACATCCCAATACCTTTAATGAATGAGTGATTTTCGCCAATGCTTTCAGGACGTGTTGCATATTGATTGAACGAATATTAGCTTGGACATCAATATAAAACATCTCTTCCCACGGATTTCCGTTGATCGGCCGGGATTCCAGTTTACTCATAATAATATTATGTTTTTTCAGCGCCATTAGCGCATCTACCAGTGCGCCTGCCTGCTGTCCGGTTGCCATAATAAATGTCGTTTTAGCCGGTACTTGTTCTGCAACTTCAATAGGTTGACGGGCAACAATAATGAAACGAGTAATATTATGTGATTGATTTGCGAGATTCTGTTCCAGAACCTGTAACTGATAAAGTGCACCGCCCGCTTCACTCCCTAAGGCTGCAATTTCTGGTGAATTCTGTTCGGCGACTTCTTGCATTGCTGCGGCAGTGCTTTCGCAATATTTAATTTTCCAATGTGGGAATTGATTAATATATTGGCTACATTGTTGGAATGGTTGAGGGTGACTGTAAACCGTTTTGATCTCTGATAGCGTTGTGTCTTTTGCAACGAGTAGGCAATGGTCAATAGGAATGGTTATTTCTCCCACAATTGACAAATTGGTATGTTGCAACAAGTCATAAACATCATTGATGGAACCAGAGCTGGTATTTTCAATGGGTAACATTCCGTAATCCGCTTGGCCTGTTTCAACCAGGGAGAAGATATCTTGGAACTTATGGCAGCTACATTCAATTAATTGATTGAAATGGCGTGCGGCATATTGGCGGGCTGCGATATGAGAGTAGGAACCTCTAGGACCGAGGAATGCAATACGCGCTGAATCTTGGGGTGTTTGATTTAGGTGTTGCTGCAATAATGCCTGTTGAGTGAGTACGGAATCTTCAATGATCATCTGAAAGAGACGAGAAATATAAAAGCCATCAAGCCCGTGGTTTTTTCCTTTTTTAATCAGAACATCCAGTAGTTCTCGTTCGCGATCCTTGTCTCTGATAGGGCGATTATCTTGTAACTTAGTTTGGGCAATATCAAAAGCTAATTGGCGACGCTCTGCTAATAGAATCAGTAACTTTAAATCAAGTTCGCTAACTTTTTCCCGTATTTTCAGCAAATTATTTTGATCCATAAATGGGTTCCTAATGGGTTATTCACATTCTGATAATATACCCGTTATCTTTCAAGCTGCCTCTTTGTTGGCTGCGCTCGCTCACCCCGGTCACATAGTTTTCTATGCTCCCGGGGATTCACTCCCTTGCCGTCGCGATGCATCTTGAAATCCATAGGGTATAATAGGTTTGCAATGGACAGAAAAAAGCCTCCCGATGGGGAGGCTTGCTGTTCGTCTTCTCGTTATTTTTTCAACGACGAAAGCCTCCCTCAAGGGAAGGTAAAAAAGAAAGAAAAGAAAAACAGGCTTATATTCATCATATTCTCATATTCATAGTTTGGGTGACTGCTCTTTGCCCAATCGGGCGAAGCTTCCCATTTGCTTGCCATTTCATCGGCAGCCGTCCGCATTGGACAAGGGTTACGGTGGTTTTTGTTAATTAACCTTATGTCGTTGTTTCTGTCAACAAAAAACGCGTCCAAATTGGACGCGTCACAGGCAAGTCATTGTTATTTTATTGTGATATTTCTGGTTCTGTTTCTAATTCTAATTCTGTTTCTAGGTTAAGGTTTGATTCTTTAACACTGTTGTCAGTACGGCGTGCTTCTCCCTTATGCTGTACTTTATTCAATTGGCGCTCTAGTTTTGTTAATAATTCATTGATAGCAATATACATATCTTCATGTTTTGCACCGGCAACTAGCATACCATTTGGTATACTTATGGTTGCATCAGCCCTAAAAATTTGAGGCCCTTTTGATAGAATAATATGAGGATTTATCAGATTTACTTGCCATTTATTGAGTTTACTTAGACGTTTTTCTACGTGGTTGCGAATTGCCGGGGTAATCTCCATTTGTTTGCTGGTAATATTTACTATCATATAGTTACCTCTCATTATTGATTATCCACCTTCAATAATTTCAGCATACATTTCTTTTTCATGAAAAAGGTGATCTAAATCACCATTTAACCAGATATGAGGCAACTAGTTGAAGTAATTGTGATTAGTGGTAAAAATATGAAGAATATCTATTGCAGGATTGAAGCTAATGGGACACTATTGACAAGTTGAGTCTTTCTCAACTCTGCTGATAAGTAGTCTTTTTTAGATCTCATATGTAAAAATAAAACAGCGGTACCCACCGCTGTTTTATCATCTGCTTTTTTATACCGGATTAGCAGCAATGAGTTTTGCTACTTTATCTGCCTGGGCTGTTAAACCCAAACGTGTATAAGCTTTTTTCATGTAAGGCAGCGCTTCGAGAGTTGACTGTGTATCAGGGTAATCACGTAACATTTGTTCAATTCGATTTACCACCGCGACATAAGCTCCACGTTTGTTATAATATTCCACAACAGAAAGTTCATATTTTGCCAGGCGCTCTCTGATAAACATTAAACGCTTAATAGCATCGGCAGTATACAGGCTGTTAGGATGATAGCGTACTAATTGACTAAAATCCTTGAATGCTACCCTGGCGTGTTCAGGATCACGATCTGAGCGGTCAATGCCGAAGAAACTTTGCAATAGACTGTTATCCAATGCTTGTGAAGTTAATCCACGCATATACAGAACGTAATCAATGTTGGGGTGAGTTGGGTTCAGGCGTATAAAACGGTCAATAGAAGCGAGAGCCATTGGCAAATCAGAGGATTTATAATAAGCATAAATCAGATCGAGTTGTACTTGCTGCGAATAGGGGCCAAATGGATAGCGATTATCGAGGGTTTCCAATTGCTTGATCGCATCGGAATAGCTACCTTTTTGCAGCTTTTCCTGACCCTTAGAGTAAATTTCCGCAGGTGGGCTGTCGGGGACAGCATTTTTATTACCAGAGCACCCGGAAAGTACCAGGCTCAATGTGGCTGCCGCCACCAGATATTTCATGCGTATCATCACGTGTTGATTATCCTCTGAGTGTTTTTCTGGGAGACTATCCATGAAGCTCCCGGCAAAAGATCGAGTTACAATAGCACACTATATTAAATTAAACGGCTCTGCCGTCAAAACTCAACGTAAGTGTAGAAACAATATATGGCACAACAAATACGACTTAATACAACAGTCGCCGAATCTCAGCTCGGTCAACGTTTAGATCAGGCTTTGGCTGAATTGTTCCCTGATTATTCAAGATCACGTATAAAAGATTGGATCTTGGATGACAGAGTTCAGGTTAATGGCAAATTAATCAATAAGCCAAAAGAAAAAGTACTGGGAGGTGAAGAAATTGCAATTGATGCCATCATTGAAGAAGATGCGCGTTGGGAACCTCAGGATATTGCGTTAAATATTGTCTATGAAGATGATGACATTCTAGTCATAAACAAATCGCGTGATTTGGTCGTCCATCCAGGAGCAGGAAACCCAGATGGTACGGTATTGAATGCACTGTTATATCATTATCCTGAAATTGCCGATGTTCCTCGGGCAGGCATTGTTCACCGTCTTGATAAAGATACGACAGGGCTGATGGTCATTGCTAAAACGGTTCCCGCTCAAACACGTTTAGTCGAATCACTCCAACTACGCGAAATTACCCGTGAATATGAAGCGGTAGCGACAGGTTGTATGACGGCGGGTGGAATTGTTGAAGAGCCAATTTCTCGTCATCCAACAAAACGAACACATATGGCAGTGCATCCAATGGGCAAACCGGCTATTACCCATTATCGAGTAATGGAACATTTTAGGGCACATACTCGTCTACGCCTGAGACTGGAAACCGGCAGAACACACCAGATACGTGTTCACATGGCCCATATTAGTCACCCATTGGTGGGCGATCCTTTGTATGGTGGTCGTCCTCGTCCTTTGAAAGGGGCTTCTGATGAGTTCCGCGAGGTAATGCGTAACTTTGATCGTCAGGCATTGCACGCCACGATGCTGCGTCTTTATCATCCGATAACCGGCATTGAAATGGAATGGCACGCTGAATTACCTGAAGATATGGTGATGCTGATTAAGGCATTAAAAGCAGATGCAGAAGCGTTTAAAGACGAAATGGATTGGTAAATGACGGCGCTTATTTTTCCAAACTGGCAACAACCCACGACAGTAAAAGCCTGTAGTTCTACCCGTTTAGGGGGAATAAGCTTATCACCTTACGATAGCCTGAATCTGGGTAAGCATGTTGGTGATAAACCTGATGTTGTTGAACAAAACAGGCATATTTTAGCGAAAATGGCAGAACTGCCTCAGCAACCAGTCTGGTTAGAACAGGTTCATGGTACGCGTGTTGTGAGACTCAATGGTCAGCCACTGGAAGATAATAGAGCTGATGCTGTTTATACCAATATTCCTGGGCAGGTTTGTGCTGTGATGACAGCAGATTGCCTGCCTGTACTATTTTGCAGTTCTGCGGGTGATGAGGTTGCGGTTGCCCATGCGGGGTGGCGAGGTTTGTGCGCCGGAGTACTGGAAAACACGATCGCTCAATTTAAAGCTAAACCTAATCAGATCCAAGCTTGGTTAGGGCCGGCAATTGGTGCAAAAAAATTTGAAGTTGGTAATGAGGTTTTGGAAGCATTCACAATTCAGCATTCTGATTTGAGTCGAGCTTTTATACCTTTTGGCGAAAAGTATTTAGCGGATATCTATTTGTTGGCAAAGTTAAAATTGCAATCTGTTGGTGTGAAAGCGATTTTTGGCGGGGGTGAATGTACTGTCAGTAATAAAGAGAAATTTTTCTCTTATCGTCGTGATGGGATCACCGGACGTATGGCAACTTTAATCTGGCTGATATAACCTATCCCGTAGGGCGATCCATTGGCGCATAAGAGAATATCTCACAATTTGCTTTTCAGAATAACCTTGAATATTTGAGGAATGGCCTCATTTAATCTCCAGTAGCAACATTCTGAATAGTATTGGAGGTGTTATGCGTCTGGATCGTCTTACTAATAAATTCCAGCTTGCTCTCGCTGACGCCCAGTCCTTTGCACTTGGGCATGATAATCAGTTCATCGAACCAATTCACTTAATGAGTTCACTGTTAAAACAAGAGGGTGGCTCTATTCGCCCATTATTAATGTCAATTGGAATCGATGCAGGCCGTTTCAGCAATCAGCTTGAGCTGGCTTTAGAACGTTTGCCGCGAGTACAGGGTATTGGTGGTGATGTACAACCATCCAATGACTTAGTTCGTCATTTAAATCTGTGTGACAAACTAGCACAAAAAGCCGGGGATAATTTTATCTCTTCTGAATTATTTGTTCTGGCAGCATTGGAAGAACGTGGCACATTAAGTGACATATTGAAAGCTGTTGGCGCAACAAAAGAAAAAATCACTAAGGCAATAGAACAAATGCGTGGTGGTGAAAAAGTTGATGATCAGGGAGCGGAAGATCAACGCCAGGCCCTGAAAAAATACACTATTGATCTGACTGAACATGCTGAACAAGGCAAACTTGATCCGGTAATTGGCCGTGATGAAGAAATTCGCCGCACCATTCAGGTATTACAACGCCGTACTAAAAATAACCCGGTCTTAATTGGTGAACCTGGGGTTGGTAAAACAGCCATTGTGGAAGGGCTTGCTCAACGGATCATTAATGGTGAAGTTCCTGAGGGGCTTAAAAATAAGCGAGTTCTTTCCTTGGATATGGGAGCGCTGTTAGCAGGGGCTAAATATCGTGGTGAATTTGAAGAGCGTTTGAAAGGTGTGTTGAACGACCTTGCTAAACAGGAAGGCAATGTCATTCTGTTTATTGACGAATTGCATACTATGGTTGGTGCAGGTAAGGCTGATGGGGCAATGGATGCTGGTAACATGTTAAAACCAGCCTTGGCCCGTGGTGAACTTCACTGTGTTGGTGCAACAACACTGGATGAATATCGTCAATATATTGAGAAAGATGCAGCGCTGGAACGCCGTTTCCAAAAAGTCTATGTTGCAGAACCTTCCGTAGAAGACACTATCGCTATTTTGCGCGGTCTGAAAGAACGTTATGAGTTACATCATCATGTACAAATTACCGACCCTGCAATTGTCGCGGCAGCAACATTATCTCATCGTTATATCTCAGACCGCATGTTGCCAGATAAAGCTATCGACTTGATCGATGAATCGGGTGCCAGTTTACGTATGCAAATGGATTCAAAACCGGAAGCGCTGGACCGTCTGGAACGTCGGGTTATCCAATTGAAGTTGGAACAGCAGGCGCTGAAAAAAGAGTCTGATGATGCCAGTAAAAAACGGCTTGAAATGCTTAATGAAGAGCTGCTCGTAAAAGAACGCGAATATTCTGAACTAGAAGAAGAATGGAAAGCTGAAAAAGCAGTACTTACGGGTACTCAGCACATAAAAGCGGAATTGGAAAATGCCCGTATCAGTTTAGAACAGGCACGCCGCAGTGGTGATTTAGCGAAGATGTCTGAAATTCAGTATGGAAAAATACCTGGATTGGAAAAACAACTTGCCGCAGCCACACAAGCTGAAGGTAAGCATATGAAACTGCTTCGTAACAAAGTTACCGATGCAGAAATTGCAGAAATTCTTGCTCGTTGGACGGGTATTCCTGTTGCCAGAATGCTTGAGAGTGAAAAAGATAAACTGTTGCGCATGGAGCAAGAGCTGCATAAACGTGTTATTGGTCAGGATGAGGCAGTCGATGCAATATCTAATGCGATTCGCCGTAGTCGTGCTGGATTAGCTGATCCAAACCGTCCGATTGGCTCATTCTTGTTCCTTGGTCCAACTGGTGTTGGTAAAACTGAGTTGTGCAAGGCGTTAGCAAATTTCCTGTTTGACAGCGATGATGCAATGGTGCGTATCGATATGTCTGAATTTATGGAAAAACATGCTGTATCACGGTTAGTAGGAGCACCGCCGGGATATGTTGGTTATGAAGAAGGTGGTTATCTAACAGAAGCTGTTCGTCGTCGACCTTATTCCGTTATTTTGCTTGATGAAGTGGAAAAAGCGCACCCAGATGTATTCAATATCTTATTGCAGGTGCTGGATGATGGTCGATTGACTGATGGGCAAGGTCGTACTGTCGATTTCCGTAACACGGTTGTAATCATGACTTCTAATCTCGGGTCGGACATGATCCAAGAGCGTTTTGGTAGTCTAAATTATGATGAAATGAAAGATATAGTGATGGGAATTGTTAGCCATAATTTCAGACCTGAATTTATTAACCGTATTGATGAAGCTGTTGTGTTCCACCCATTAGGGCGTCGACATTTATCAGCGATTGCAGATATCCAATTGCAACGTTTGTACAAACGTCTAGAAGAACGTGGTTATCAGGTGACGATTACTCAGCAAGCGTTGGAAATGTTGGCAGAAGTCGGGTTCGATCCTGTTTACGGTGCACGGCCATTGAAGCGAGCTATCCAGCAGGAAATCGAAAATCCATTAGCTCAAAAGATACTTTCCGGCCAACTATTGCCAGGAAAACTAGTTACTCTGGATGTGGAAAATAGCCATATCGTCGCAAAGCAATAACTGTATATTTTAATGAGAGAGTAAAGTTAACGAGAAATGAGGGGCAGGAAACTGCCTCTTTTTTTATCATTTTGCGCATTAAATCGCAATTTAGCACTGTTTTTGCTTAATTGGTGTTCGGATGAATTATTTTTGCAAATAAACGCTTGCCAGCGCCAAAGAACGCCCTATAATGCGCCACCACTGACCGACACAACGCTGATAAACATTGTGAGGTTGGGCAGAGAAAAAGCTAATAAGCGCTTGACTCTGCGGGCGAAAAGCGTAGTATACGCAGCCCGGCTGAACGAGAATATCACGTTTTATTTCAGCCTGCTCTTTAACAATTAATCAGACAATCTGTGTGGGCACTCACAAGACCGTATCACAAAAAAATACGTTATAAAGTCTTGAAGAGTGAACAACAGTTAATTCATTACGAACTAACGGTAGGA
>NZ_JAJAFZ010000040.1:0-44326 GCF_025384895.1 Photorhabdus kayaii | reverse complement strand
ATCCAGTAATTAGAGTTGATTATGGAGAAGGTAAAATATTGTGAATGGAGGTTTTTATGAAAATACTGTTATCGCAGCTATAAAAAGATTAATTCTTGCTGAATCTCCCGATGTCTCTGAGTTTGAACGCATGGAGTGGTTCTTTAACATTCACAAAGATGTGTTCCCACCAACTTACTTTCAGTCCACCGGTATTTTTACTAAGAATTTAGGATACCTCTTTTTTGGAATTAAGCTACGGCGTAAGAGTTATTGTTTTTATGACAGCATGAGAGAGGAATTATCAGATTATTGTTTATTATATTAAGGAAACGATAAAGAATACCTTGTTTAGTATAGTGTGATATAAGGTAAATGAACTCGTTTCTGTTAAATATGGCGATTTATTTTAAATATTAAAAAATAGTGAAAAATTTGATGTTGTTTTTTTTGAACTTTAATTTTTTATTTATTCTTGAAAGTGACTCTTTTAAAAGGGAAACTTATCATGTGTTTGACGAAACACAATATATAATATATAAGCGTTTCCTTAAAGAAATGAGAAAGTATCACAATTACTCAGGAAAAAGAGTTGTGGAGCTTAACCGCCAGGGAAATGAAACGGTGTTTAGTGAATGATGCATAGAGCATGGCTATAACTATTTTGTTTTATATGAGGAGAGAGGAAAAGGAAATAATTCGCAGATATATAAATTTTTTAATTAATATATTTGGTATGAAATATTTATTGTTATTAATCATTATTAAGGAGAGTATATTTTGACTTCGGAAAATATTTCTGTATTACCAGTTGCTATCGTTGGTGGTGGACCCGTTGGTCTAATGTTGGCTTTATTCCTGGATTTATATGGTGTTCGTTCCGTTATCTTTAATTTGGAGGAAGAGACCCGATGGCAACCTAAAGGCAGTACCCATAGTGCCCGTATTATGGAGCATTTTCGTCGTGTAGGTATATCTCAGCCTATTCGGTCATTAGGTGTGCCAAAAGAGTTCCCTTTGGACGTATCATATTTTACTAAGTTTAATGGATGGGAGCTTGCACGGATTACGTTACCGTCGGAAATGGAGAAAATGTCTATGTGCGAAAATGCGGCTTCGACAAATTCCGTTCCAGAACCAATAATACGTGCAAATCAAATGTATGTTGAAAGGTTTCTACTACAACATGCAAAGAGTCGTCCAAATATCATAATAAGATATGGCTGGCGCGTTAAAGATTTTATCCAATATAAAGATGAAGTAAAACTTTATGCGGAGCATATTGATGGAAAGTATGCTGATGAAGTCTGGCAAGCAGCATATATGGTTGGGTGTGATGGCGGACAGAGCTTTGTTCGATCTAAACTTGGTATAGTTTACGAAGGAACCGTTGAAGCTAAGGCAGGTTTTCTAACGGGTGGAATGGTTTCCAGTTATATCCGTGTTCCCGGAATTCACCAGGGATTATTACGAGACAAAAAATCCTGGATGTATAATATTGTCTCACCTAGGGAAAATATGTTATTTATCTGCCTGGACGGTGAAGATGATTTTTTATTTGTGACCCAGAGTAAGGATGGGAAAGTTATCGATGATTTGGAAGTCGTTCGCATAGCTCAGGCAGGAATAGGTTCAGATATTGAGGTATTAGTCCTTGGCAATACGATATGGAAAGGCGGTGTTGCTCTCGTTGCTGATAAATATTCTGAGGGTAGGGTATATTTAGCAGGAGATTCTATTCACTTATTTGCTCCCACCGGTGGTTTTGGCATGCATACGGGGATCGACGATGCTAGCAATTTAGCTTGGAAAATTGTTGCGTCTATAAATGGTTGGGCAGGTAATGCGTTAATGGATTCTTATGAAAGCGAGCGTCGTCCAATTGCATGGAGAAATACTGCCGTTGCTCGTTCTTATACCCAGCAGACAGCATCACTATATGTGCCTGCAAATTTGGAAGATGCGGATTATGCGGGTGAGCTGGCGCGTGAAAAGATTAATACTGAGCTAAGTCATTTTCGCTGTCAATTTACTTCTATCGGAGTGGAACTTGGTGCCCGATATGATAGTTCTCCTCATATTATTAATAGCGATCCCGTACCGGATGATGATTGGCTTAATTATAAACCAAGTAGTGTACCCGGAGGGAGATTGCCGCACTTATGGCTCACACCTATTCCTGGCACAAGGGTATCTCTGTTCGATATTTTAGGCACTGGATTTAGCTTGCTTCGGGTAGGATCGCATTTTCCCGATATATCTGAATTATTAGCTCAGGCACATCAACGTAAAATTCCGGTCAAGATTATTGATCTTCCCGGCCATGATGCTTGGCAATTATATCAAACTAGGCTCCTTTTAGTGCGTCCTGACCAATATATTGCCTGGAGAGGTGATAGGGTTCCTAGCAACATAGGTTCAATATTGGATAAAATTGTCGGTAGGTAAGTAAAGGGATGATTTTCTGGGATGAAGATATTAACGCTAATGAAATAGGGATCACAATATGATGGTTAAGGCGGATGTTTTTATGGCAGGTAACAGCCCTTTTGGTAATATCTATACCCTATGGATTTCAAGATGCATCGCGACGGCAAGGGAACGAATCCCCGGGAGCATAGATAACTATGTGACCGGGGTGAGTGAGTGCAGCCAACAAAGAGGCAACTTGAAGGATAACGGGTATAGAACGATAATATAGTTCAACCACCACTGTTATTACGCAGAATGATGCAGTTAATATTATAAAAAAACTTATCGGTAATTTTGATGGCACTTCTTGTGCGTTTGTTAGAAATTACGGACATATGACATGGTATTGTTAAGATAATTAGAGAAGATAGGCAGAAATGATAACTAAGATAAAATATGTTGAGTATTATTTCAAGATGGTTAAAAAATACAAATTTTACAATAAACTACAATATTAGAGGTAATTATAGTGAAAAAAACGTTTTTCTCATCTGGAGACTTTGGTAAAGTTCCCGGAGAGTTAATTGAAGATAAGCCTACTCAATTGATTCATGAAAATGTATTGAACTCTGAAGTGAGTCAAGATTTGAATTTCTCAAATGAAAGGCGCCATAAAGTGGCTATGGTTAATTTACCCAGTAAAGTTCTCAGTATGACTCTGGGAGGGTTACAACCTGGACAATCGACCCGTAAACACAGACATAGTTATGAAACCATAATATATATCGTTAATGGGGAGGGGTATTCACTCATTGGTGAACAACATATTTCATGGAAAGCCGGTGATGCGATCTATATTCCTGTATGGGCATGGCATCAACATGTTAATAGTGGTGCTATTGATGAAGTATTCTATATTGCATGTGAGAATGCGCCAATGTTGCAAAACTTAGGTCTTGCTGTTCGTGAAGAGCTTTGAATTTAAGTAAGTGTAGGTTTTATAGATTTGTATTTAAAAACAGATAATGATTTCACCGGGATAGAGGTTATTAGCAGTATCCCGGTGGTTTATATATATTAATTGCATCTCAATGATTGAATTTTTTATTCAGTTAAACTCTGATCATTTAATGATTCTCTATAATAGAAAAACAAATCACAATTGGTAGTTTATTTTTTTAAATATTATCATTGGTAAATAATTTTATATCTATTTTAGTTGGAAAGCATTTGTATTAGTCAATCTATTTTCCAGTATGTTTTTTATATTGTTAATCTTTCGTTTTTGTATTATTTTACATTTTTATATCAATGAGGCATATAACTTTTATCTCGTTCCTTTTTAATGTGTTCTCTGTCATGTTTTACAAAAAAATCCTTTTTTCACTATTGATAATTTGTGGTGCGAAAAATAATCTTTATAGATGTCGATTAGATGATTTTAATTTTATTTCTTAATGTAATGTTTTTTATTTTATAAATCGATTTACATTTTTGGCAGTAATTTTATGGTTATATATGGCGTAAAGATTGGTATTTTTTTCCAAAACGAGAAAGCGATTAAATTCAACGTCATCATGCCGTTTATTGTCTTCTCATGGCTCATTGTTGCTGTTCTTAGTGCTTCTGGGCAGCGGCTTACCTTACATAACGTTTGTGTTTGAAAGAGGTAATAATGAAGAAATTTAAATTGCATACATTAGCAGCACTGACTGCAACAGTTGGACTTATGGGTTCTGTGTATGCTTCCCAAACAGCGCAGCAAGTGGTTGATGCACTGAGTCAATTAAAAGTTAATTATAAGGTCATTGATAATCAGGCGGGAGATCACGGTGTTAACTGCGCAGTGTTGGGGGCTGACTGGGCTAAATGTAATCGAGTGGATATTACTTTAACCAATGGTAATCAGGCGATTGACTCTGTTGACTGGGCGATTTATTTCCATAGTATTCGCCAAGTCCTGAGCGTAGATAATGAACAGTTCAAAGTCACGCGTATCACGGGCGATTTACATAGACTGGAGCCGACCGAAAAATTCACCGGTATTAAAGCTAATGAGCAGGTAAAACTGCCGTTTATTGGAGAATACTGGCAGATTTACAGCACTGATTTTCTACCTCGCTGGTATGCAACGTCGGGTGATGCGAAACCTAAAGTGCTTGTTAGTACAGATACAGAAGATCTAAGTCAATTCTTATCTGCTTTCACCGGTGATCAATGGAAACGCACACAGACAGATAACAATATTTTGATGACACCTGAAAATCGTTATATGAAGAATTTGCAGGTCAAAAAGGTTGGATCAAAAAAGTTGCGTGGGCAAATTATCCCGACACCAAAAGAGGTTCAGATTTTTACCGGGGATGCTGATTTATCTGGCGGGGTAAGGCTGGAATTAGGTGGTTTAAATGACGAGGCAGTTATTCTTGTCAGAAAACGTTTTACTGATCAAGGAATTAAATTAGAGAATAGTGGCTATCTCGTTGCGACCCAGATTGTCTCTTCAGATTTTACTGGTGATTTGCAGGTTAAAGGAGCTTACCGTCTAAATATTACCCAACATGGGGCACAAATTGTTGCTTTTGACCAATCAGGAGTGTTTTACGGTCTTCAATCTCTGTTGTCATTAATTCCTGTTGATGGCGATAGGAAGATTGCTACTTTGACGGCAAAAGATGCGCCCCGCTTTGAGTATCGTGGGGTTCTCCTTGATGTAGGGCGTAATTTCCACAGTAAACAGGCTGTTCTGCGTTTGCTCGACCAAATGGCAAGTTACAAGCTGAATAAATTCCATATTCATCTGTCTGATGATGAAGGTTGGCGTTTGGAAATTCCTGGATTACCTGAGTTGACGGAAGTTGGCAGCCAGCGGTGTCATGATTTAAGTGAAACTAAATGTTTGTTACCACAACTGGGTTCAGGCCCCGATAACAACATGGGTAGCGGATATTTCAGCCGTCAAGATTACATTGATATTTTGAAATATGCCAAAGCCCGTTATATCGACGTTATTCCTGAAATTGATATGCCAGCCCATGCTCGTGCCGCTGTTGTTTCTATGGAAGCCCGCTATAAGAAATTAATCGCTCAGGGAAATGTGAAAGGGGCGAATGAATATCGTTTGCTGGACCCAACAGATACCACCAGAGCAACATCTGTTCAGCTCTATGATCGTCGCAGTTATTTGAACCCGTGTATGGATTCTTCAAAACGGTTTGTTGAGAAAGTCATTGGTGAAATTGCCGCTATGCATAAAGCAGCAGGCTCACCATTGGAGACTTGGCATTTCGGGGGAGATGAAGCGAAGAATATCCGTTTGGGAGACGGATTCCAGGATAAAAATGGTCCTATCGTACCGGGTAAGGGCATTATTGATAAAAATGCGGAAGATAAACCATGGGCTAAGTCTCAGATTTGTCAGAAGTTGATAGAACAGGGGGTTGTGAAAGACATTGATCATCTTGCCAGCGACTTTGCAATTGAAGTGAGCAAAATTGTGAATGCTAATGGCATCGAAAGGATGCAGGCGTGGCAGGATGGTTTTAAACATGTTGGCAGCGCTAAAGATTTTGCCACCAAACGCGTTGGGGTGAATTTCTGGGACGCTCTCTACGATGGCGGCTTTGATTCAGTCAATGATTGGGCGAATAAGGGCTATGAAGTGGTGATATCTAGCCCAGATTATATTTATCTGGATATGCCATATGAAGTTCATCCACAGGAGCGTGGCTATTATTGGGCGGCTCGTTTTAACGATGAAGCTAAGATCTTTAGTTTTGCACCCAATAACATACCTCAAAATGCTGAAACTTCCGTTGACCGTGATGGTAATGCATTCCGTGCGAAAAGTGATAAACCGTGGCCGGGCGCTTATGGGCTTTCAGGTCAAGGATGGAGTGAAACGGTTCGGACTGATGAACAGATGGAATATATGATTTATCCGCGCTTGTTACCGCTGGCGGAACGGGCATGGCACCGGGCCAGTTGGGAGCTGGATTATGTTCCGGGCCAGGTATATCAGCGTGGAGAAACGTATAAAGTCGATATAGATGCGCTTAATCGTGACTGGACCCGGTTCGCTAACCTGATAGGGCAACGTGAGCTTAGTAAACTGGATAAAGCCGGCATTGCTTACCGTCTACCGGTGCCGGGGGCTAAGGTAAAACGTGGCATTTTGCGGGCTAATGTTGCTCTGCCTGGGTTGGTAATCCAGTATTCGACGGATGGCGGTCGTCACTGGGAAGTTTATAATAACCATAAACGTCCAAGAGTGAGGGGTGATGTGTTGATCCGTTCTGTCAGCCCGGATGGTAAACGTTATAGTCGAATTGATAACGTAAAGGCATGATAATGTTGTAGCAAGAGGGGAACCCTGATGGGTTCCTCTCTCCTCTCTAGGTAGATAAAAAATTAGTGGTTCAGGCGTGAATTATTTCTCGTCATGTGCGCTACTATCTTCGCGGCAATTACCGGCAGAGCAGTGACCATATAAATAAAGACTGTGGTTTGAAAGCTTAATCCCATAACGGTCAGCAATGTTCTTCTGGCGTTTTTCGATATATTTGTCACTGAATTCAATGACCTTACCACAGTCCAGGCAGATTAAATGGTCGTGGTGGTGTTGTTGAGTGAGTTCAAAAACCGATTTGCCACCCTCAAAGTTATGGCGGGTGACAATACCGGCATCATCAAACTGATTCAACACGCGGTAGACAGTAGCAAGTCCAATCTCTTCACCGTTATCAATCAGTTTCTTGTAGAGATCTTCCGCACTGACATGGTGGTATTCAGGCTCCTGTAACACTTCCAATATTTTCAGACGAGGAAGTGTAACTTTAAGTCCAGCATCTTTTAATGCCTTATTGTTGTCGGTCATGCGGATTCAGTCCTGTTACTCAGTAAAGTGAACTTAGTGATACTTCAAAAAGTACCAGTTAGTTATCAGATTATGATTATAGGCATGGCTAATGAAAATGAAAACCACGTTAACCTTAACTTTCATTACACATTTTGCCAGAATAATCGTTTATAAAACGCAGGAATAACCTTACTATTTATCATGCTTAGGCTGTTTTTTGCCATTCTTCGTAATAAAAAGCGGATTTAAGCAGTGTTCTGACAAAAGTAATAGCCTTTGAATGCGATCCCACAGGGCGAGTGAAGCGAGTCACTTCTCAACCTACCGTGGGTTCACTATTGATAAGAAATGGCCTGCACCAATTACGCTTACTGGGATAGGCCGCTATCCTGCAAGAATTTCTGACAAACTCAGCTCTTCGTAGATCTGTTTAGTCCAGGCATTAACACGCTCTTCTGTTAATTCTGGTTGGCGGTCTTCATCAATAGCAAGCCCAATAAAATGGCTATCATCAGCCAGACCTTTTGATTCTTCGAAGTGATAGCCCTCGGTTGACCAATGACCAACAATAATGGCGCCGCGGGGTTCAATAATGTCACGGATAGTTCCCATAGCATCGCAGAAATATTCCGCGTAATCTTCCTGATCACCACAACCAAAAAGGGCGACCAACTTCCCTTCAAAATCGATCTCTTCCAGAGTAGGAAAGAAATCATCCCAGTCACACTGTGCTTCACCGTAGTACCAGGTCGGGATGCCGAGCAGCAGAATATCGAACTGTTCGATATCTTCTTTGCTGCTCTTGGCAATATCATGAACTTCTGCAATGTCGGAACCCAGAATTTTTTGGATCTTTTTGGCAATATTTTCTGTGTTGCCGGTATCGCTGCCAAAAAATATACCTATAATTGCCATAGGATAATATAACCTCTTGTTTTATTTGTGTATTTCTGTATGAGATATACGTATAAAATGTTAAAAATCAGTAGAAAAGGTTCTGATTGTATTAATAAAAAAACAAAATCCTATTCTGACTAAACAGTCAGGACAATTCTGTCAAATTTGTGTGATTTCGTGCCTTCAATGCTATCAAGTCGTGATGTTACTTTCTGCTAACTGGGCCAGCAAAATTTGCTCGATGAGTTCACTGCGGCTGATGTTGCGTTGCTGTGCAAGAAAGTTAAGCGCATCTACTGCATCAGCATTTATTTTCAGCTCCACACGACGCAGACCGCGCACCTTATCACGGCGAAGTTGGTTACGCTTGTTGACTCTGAGTTGTTCATCCCTGGAAAGTGGGTTGGTTTTTGGGCGCCCCGGTCTGCGTTCATTTGCGAACAAATCCAGAGTGGTGCGATCCATTTGTTCTTTTGCCATAAATTCAATTAGTAAAGGGCGTATACCATAAAATATAGCACGCCATGATACCCCAGCTTCTAGTGTATCGCTACTGCCTGACAAAGATAAAAACGGCGTCATTGCTTATCTGTAAAGGATTGTGGTTGAGTTTCCGTTTTAGCGGTGTTGGTATTTTCTACGGTACTCTATTGGTGTTAACCCATTAAGTTTCTTGAATAACTCTCTGAAATAGCGAGTATCTTCATAGCCAACTTCATGGCTGATTTCTTCTATGGTCTTATTCGATTTTTCCAACCGGCATTTCGCCAGAGATAGTCGAATCTGTTGGATATATTGAATAGGTGTCTGGCCGGTTGCAGTCTTAAAGCGCCGCTTCATCTGTCTTTCACACAGATGAATTTTATCGGCCAAATTGCCAACTGATAATCTGTCTGATGGGGCAGAATGCATCCAGTCTTGTAGTTTGTGGATTAATGTATCTGAATGTTGGCGATAGGGTACAAAACTTGCGAGAGTATGAGAGGGGAGACCTTCCATATTATGACCAAATATGAACTGACTACAGGTTTCCCTCGTATTTTGACCATATATCTGTTCAATAATATGCATCATGACATCGTTGTATTCATAGGTGCCAGAAGTACAAAAAATATTGTTATCGCTGGTGACTTTTATTTCTGAATGTAACTGTACTTGCGGAAACATGTCCTTGAATAATTTGGTAAATAGCCAGTGTGTGGTGGCTTTGCGGTTATTGAGTAAATTAGCTTTAGCCAGTATAAAAGAACCTGTACAAACGGAGACGATAGGAACATTTTTTTCTCCCATCATCTGGAGCCAATCTAAGGTTTCTTGAGTACAAAGATCGAAATCGCAATAAGGGGCCCCAATTGAACCCACCAGGACAATATCTGTTTGTTTTATTTCTCCTATGAGTTTATTAGGTTTTAGCCGAATACCCCCCATCCCGACAGCATCCTGATTATCCTGTGTGACAATATTGATTTCTGGCTCCGGCGCTCCGGCTAAACGAGCAGCAGTGGTTAAAATTTCTATTGGGCCAGTAATAGAAGTCAGAGATCCTCCTGAAAATACTAACACGCTTAAAGAAACTGGATTCCTGTCCATAAGAATTCTCCAACTTAAAAATTAAGATGTATCAAGATATTTCATTGCCTAACATCTTAATAACTTATTGTAACAATTTAAATAAGTTAATTACATTGAATTATTTTTTTTGAACAAATAAGTAAAATAAAAAATAATTTCAGCCAAAACTTATTCCGTCTTTGTTTAGAGTTGGCTGAATTGTCATTTAATTTTCGCCAACTTGTTGATGCCACAGATGCGCGTATAAGCCGCCTTGCTGGAGCAATTGGTCATGCGAGCCAAATTCGATAATTTGTCCCTGATCTAACACACAGATTTTATCCGCGTGGCGAATTGTATTGAGCCTATGAGCAATGCTGATCACTGTTCTGTTACGGCATATTTCGTCCATATTTGCCATGATTGCCGCTTCGGATTCATAGTCCAATGCTGAGGTGGCTTCATCAAGGATCAGAATAGTTGGGTTGACCAGGAGCGCTCTTGCTAATGCGATTCTCTGTCTTTGACCACCTGAAAGATTGACTCCTTTTTCCCCAACTGGATGCGCAAAACCGTGAGGGAAGGATTGAATAAATTCAATGGCCCCCGCTAACTCAGCGGCACGATAGACTTCTGCATCTGTTGCGTTGGGCTTACACAGCCGAATGTTATCGGTGATACTGCCAGAAAACAGGATACTTTCCTGGAGCACAACACTCATATTGCGGCGTAAAGAGACGGGATCAGCAATAGCCAAATCCATGCCATCAATCAAAACTTGTCCATGTTGAGGTATGTACAACCTTTGTAGCAAACGGGTGAGAGTACTTTTACCTGAACCGGACGGTCCAGTTATACCAATAAATTGACCCGATTTTATCAATAATGACAGGTTCGCCAGAACTTCTGGCGTGTCGTCATGGTAGCGGAAGCGAATATTTTTGAATTCAATTTGGCCTTCCAGCTCAGGTACAGAAGCTAATCCCTGTTTACTGTTTTCCATTGGCTCATCGAGAATATCCCCCACACGTTTCAAGGCGATTAACGTATGCTGAAAATCCTGCCAAACCTGTGCGAGCCGGAGGATAGGTTGCGTGACATGTCCGGCCAGCATATTGAAGGCGATAAGTTGCCCCGGAGTCAGTTCACCGCGTAAGACTTCTGTCACCCCCCACCATAGGAGGATCGCGGCGGTAAATTTCTGGACAAAATCGATTCCCTGTCCTGCGATTAAACCGCTTTTCTGTGCCGCGAAGCTTTTAGTCAACTGTTGGCTGAGAATACGTTGCCACTGATGTAAGAAACGGTTTTCAGTCGCGGTGGTTTTGATGGTTTCAATCCCAGTGACGGCTTCAGTCAGAAAGCTTGTTGCATTTGCATCGGTTTCATATTCTGCTTCTACTTTGCGGCGAATAACCGGCCCGGCGATTACCCAGAATACGAAGTAAACAAAAAGTGAGCCAATAACAATCCAGGTTAGTATCCAGGCGTAATAAAACATGATGCCAATAAACATGATGACGAAAATTAAATCCAGCAACAGCATCAGGGTAGAACCTGTCAGAAACTGGCGGATTTGAGACATCTCTCTGACTCTGGCAATGATCTGCCCTGTTTGCCGTTGCTTAAAATATTGCAGCGGCAATCCTGCCAGATGACGATACAGTCGGCCGGAGAGCTCAGAATTTATCTGGCTTGCCATGTGCCCAAACACGGTGTTGCGCATAAAGCTATACAAGGGTTCGGCAAGGGCGATAGCTAGCATGGCTATACCTAATACATGCAGGCTAGATAAACTTCGTCCTACTAATACCTTATCGATGATGTTTTCAAATAAGATCGGACTGGTCAGGGCAAATAACTGGAGAACTATGGCAAACAAAAACAGATCTCTTATCTGATTTTTCTGTCGGAAAATGGAGGGATAAAACCAGCTCAAGCCGAATTTGACATGCTTTTTAGTTAATTCCTGATCTGCGATTAAAAGAATCTTATATACATTCTCTTTATTACCCGTAGATGTAGATAAGGAAAGCGATTGCGTTTGTTCAGTCACAGGATCGAGAATGGTAACATTGTCATTCTCGATTTTAATGAGTACCCACCATTGTTGTTCCAGCTCAATCAATGCCGGTAAGGGTAATGTTGGCCCTGTGTTGACAGTTAATTGCTCAATTTTACTGTGTAGCCCAATAGTGTTGGCGGCTTCACGCAGCTGTAAATCACTCAGATATAAGGAGTCAAAACCCAGGCTGTGCTGAAGTTGATCAACAGTAGCTGACTTATGAAATTGTTTCCCCACATAGACGATGCAATTTAGCGCCTGATTATGAGTGTAGTTACTGGAATCAGTGGCAGAAGAAGGTAATAGGTTCACGATTATTTCTCCCTCAATGCTTCGGATTGATACTCTCTGATAGGGCTCAAGAGATAATCGATAACGCGGCGTTGGTCGGTTTTGATTTCAGCGACGATTGACATACCTGGGGTAATTTCAACCTGGGTATCGTCTATGGCAATGCTATTACTTTTAAGGCTCACTTGAGCGGGAAAGACCAATCCTAACCGTTCATCGGTGGTTGAATCTCTGGATATACTCAGCAGTTCGCCGTCAATCGTGCCGTAACGTGTATAAGGGAAAGCATCTACCTTAACGGTGACTAGTTGGCCTGGATAAACAAACCCGGCGTCTTTGTTTAAAATTTGCACTTCCGCCAACTGCACATTGTCATCAGGGACGATCACCATTAAGTTTTGTGCTGGTTGCAGTACCGCGCCTAATGTATGGACGCTGAGTTGTTGAACTGTTCCTGTAACGGGGGAGCGAATGACTTCAAGTTGCTCCCGTACCTGAGCTTTTGCCAGCTCTTGCTCTAAAACGACCAATTGAACTTCGGCCTGTTTTCTTTTATCAAACCATTCGCGCTCTTTTTGTGTTTTCAGGCTGTTTAAGCGTTCTTCCAGGCTAATATATTGCGATTGCAGAACATGAAGCTCCGCATTTTGTTGGGCAATCAGGCGTTCTGTTTCCAGAAATTCTTTTTCCTGTTCAAGATATTCAACTTTACTGATCACTTGTTTTTGACTTAAGGTTTGACGTGCTTTTAAACGCTGGCTGATATTTTGCCGGAGCTTAGTGAGCGCATTGATATCGCTTTTTCGTGATTGTTGAGAAGAGAGATTGACGTTCATCTCTGCTTTCAGATTTGTTACAACAGCTTCGTATTCTCTTTTCTCCCGGGAATAGTTGTCAGCAACTTGTGTTTGTTGAGATGCCGGCAACGCCTGAAACAGTTCCTGTTCTGTCGGTTCCTGCTCTTTTGTCAAAGCCTGATAACGAATTTTTTCGTGGGCTTGATATTCGATCTGCTTTAATAACCGGATGATATCCTCGTTAACACCGAGTGTATTGAGTGTCAGAAGTGGGGCGTCTTTCTTTACCTGCTGCCCATTCTGAACATGGATAGCGGTTACTCTGCTCTGTTCGTATGCCTGAATTATCTGAGAACGGCCAGAGACAATTAGGCGACCGGTTGCGGTTGCCTGAACATCCAACTTACCCAGATAGGCCCAGAGCAAGGCTATGATAATGCCGATACTGAGCATTATTGCAGTGTAGCGGGCAAAAGGCGACGGTGGTCGTTGTGACAACGCTAAATGTGTCGGTAAAAAGTCATAGTGCCGTGGGCAAGGGCGCAACCAGGTTTTAATTTTATTCTTAAAAGCTTTAATCATGACAAGGCATCTCCTGTTTTAATTCTTGTTGTAACTGCCAGAGCTTCCGGTACTGTCTACCGTGGTTAAGTAGCTGTTCATGGGAGCCTTGTTCGAGAATTTCCCCCTGTTTAAGAACAATGATGCGATCACAATGACGTACAGTTGAAAGGCGGTGTGCGATTGTGATAACCGTTCTGCCTTGGGCAATTTCTGCCATATTGGATTGAATGAGTGATTGTGATTCATCATCAAGCGCACTGGTTGCTTCATCAAGAATGAGAATTTTGGGGTTAGTCAGGAGAGTGCGGGCAATAGCCAGCCGCTGACGTTGACCGCCGGATAAAGATTGTCCGCCTTCTGCGATAGTTGTGTCATATCCCATCGGCAGCTTGAGAATAAATTCATGAGCACCCGCCAGCTTAGCTGCTTTAATCACGGTTTCCAGGTCGGCGTCAGGTTTTGACTGGGCAATATTTTCATATGCCGTTTTGTTAAATAAGAAATTTTCTTGTAAAACCACACCGACTTGCTGTCTGAGTGTTTCAATATTTATATTTTGTAATGGGATTCCATCTAAGGTAATTGCGCCTATTTCTGGGGTATAAAGGCGGAGTAATAAACGAGCCAATGTACTTTTTCCGGAACCAGAGGCACCGATAATGCCAATGGTTTCTCCGGCTCTGATATCGAGCGTCAATCCTTTAATCGTTGGTGGAATATCGGGTTGATAGCGAAAAACAACATGGTTAAATGAGACTGCTCCTTGCAGTGTGATTTGCTGCTGGCCGGATTGATGCTCGGTTGGCAGGTTTAACATATCTCCTAACTTATCGACGGCCACCCGTGTTCTGATAAATTGTCCCCATAGTTCCACTAATCTGGCTAATGGTTGGGCCGTGTGATTTACCATCATATTGAAGGCGATCAACTGACCGATGGTCATTTGCAGTGATAAAACCTCTGATGCGCCTAACCAGAGAATTGCCGCACTGGTAACTTTTTGCAGTAGCATAACAATATGGTTTGAGCGATTACCCAGTTGCTGTACTGCATAACTAGTATCGACCATCTTCTCAGTCTGGCTATCCCAACGGCGAACGAATTTGGGCTCTACCGCCAGACTTTTCAGGGTTTCAGCACCAGAAACCGTTTCAGTCAGAAAAGAGGTATTTATTGCTGCATGGGTGAATTGTTGTTCAACCGCTTTTTCCATACGAGGCGTTACCCACCATGCCAAAATGGCATAAAAAGGGAAGGTTGCGAGAAAAACCCAAGTTAGTAGGCCGGATAACAGGCTCATCACGTAGATGAAAATAAACATAAATAGAACATCGACAGATAAGGTGAACATTGAGCCGGTCAGGAACTCTCTAACGGTATCCAGTTCACGCACCCGAGTAACAATAGCGCCCACTTGGCGGGATTTAAAAAAGAGTAAAGGTAGCCCGAACAGATGCCGGACTAGTTTTAATCCCAGTTTGATATCAATGCGGTTTGCGGTGTGAGCGTATTGGTATTCTCGTAATCCACGCAAAATCACCTCGATGATGCCGGCGATGATTAAGCCAAAGACTAATACATCAAGTGTTGATAGCGCTTGATGGATTAAGACCTTATCCATTACCACTTGAATAACCAAGGGAGAAATTAGCGCAAGAATCTGTAACACAAAGGAAAATAACAGTATCTCACATAGATTTTTCTTTTGTGCCAGAAATTCTGGAATAAACCAACGGATGTTAAATTTAGCTTGTTTCTGTTTTATTTTAATCCATTTTCCATTCCACTCTTTTATCAGCCTTTCTTCGGACCATATTTCAGGATTTTCTTTATCAACCCTCTGTATTAGTGAGCTTTCTTTATTCGATTTGGCTAAAACAAAGGGTAGGCCATTATTATCAAACAAGATTGCGGGTAGAAGTATATTATGGTGCTTTTTGCCTACGGAATTTTTACTTGAAATCGATAAATTAAATTTTTCCTCTATATTACTTATAGATGAATAATAACAATTAGATTTTTTTAATTTATCAATGTCAGTGATGTTTTCTTTTCTATTATATATCATCAATATTAATTTTAATGATGCTATGGTCAATTTCTCAATTTTATTCATGAAAAAATATCTTTAAAATCCACAAAATATGAATTAAAACAAATGGTTATATTAATTTTGTGTAGCATTTAAGTGTTGCTTATTATCTTATATTTATTGTCATTATCGATGTGGGTAAATGGGACTATATATGTGGGGTAAAAGGACTTTTTGGGTGTAAATGTTGATTTTGAGTTTTTTCTCTATATTATTTCATTGGTTTTTTTACTCTTAATGTATTTATAGATATAAAAATTCAAGATACCCGTGAATCAAATGTCTTCTTTGTTGTAAACATTGTGTAACTTCATTAATAAATTGTTTATTTTTGGTAAATAAAAATATGTCTGAAAAATTCGTACAAACCATCTCTAGTGTTAATTATAATAAAGGGATTTTTTCTCTTTATTTCGTTGGTCAAGAACCTAATCGTATGGCGAATGGGATAATGGCAGAAAATGATAATGAACTTGAATTAAAGCAAGTTATCCATATGCCAGCATCGGGATTTATGTATATGGTTTCGATGGTTAAAAATATGTTGGAAGATCCACGAATGGCGGCTGAATTTGACAAATTGGTTGCAGCCGGGTTTTTACCTGCGCCACAAGTGGCTGAAGAGCAAATTGCATCGGAATCTATAGCGGAAGAACCTGCTAACGCTAAAAAACGCCTATCTAAAAATACAAAATAAGATCTCATGGTTGATTAGCGGATGGCGATTATACATCAACCAGTGAAACTGAATAACGCAGAAATTCAAGCAATGATTGGAGGAGTAATGCTGCTAAGTCAGCATTCTCCTCTGCATCGGAGATACCTGGTGTCCGAGTGGCAACAGCGTATCTTGCCTTCATTTGAGTTGAATCAGTTTTGCTATTACGAAGATGAACACGGGCACCCAATCGCCTTTTGTAATTGGGCTTTTTTATCTGAGCAGAATCGAGATGAGCTTCTTTCGGGAGAAAGAGAGCTTATCCACACCGACTGGCGCTCAGGTCCACATATCTTTTTTCCCGAAATGATTGCTCCTTTTGGTCACGGGCGTGAAGTTGCCAGGGATTTGCGCCGCCGTGTCTTTTTGCCGTGGAAAGGCCAGAAAGCTTGTACTGTCCGCGGGAAGCTGGATGTTCAAAATAACCGCTGTATTCGTCAGGTACAGTGGTTTTTTGTTTAATTTTTGTATGATTTAAAGGGATTTTTGATGGGGAAATCATCAAATAGAAGTACAGAGTACTTCTTTACAGGAAAATACTACGACGATAATGATGGTAATAGTATTACTGCTATTGGTGTTGGTGGTGAAGTTTATGCTTATGGCGGAAATGATGATGTTACTGTTGGTTCACTTAAAGTCGATGTATACCACACAGATGGTGACCTTGCGGTAAAGGGAGCTTCAGGTTACACCGGCATTAGTAAAACGGGAAATGGTGGCTTGTCATTTGCGGGGGCCGCCGGTGCGGCTTTTATTAATCATACGGGTGATACGGGAAATTTAAATTATTCGGGTGCTGCCGGCTACAATAAACTGGTTCGTAAGGGTTTGTCTGGTGATACAAATTTTAAAGGGGCTGGTGGATACAATAAGTTATGGCATGAAACTAACCGGGGAAATTTAGATTTTGCCGGCGCAGGGGCATACAACGACATTGACCGTACCTGGTTTAACCGTTATCAAGATTCACAGGGAAATGTGACTTTTAATGGCGCAGGCTCTGCAAACAGCATCAGCTCACGAGTGGAGAGCGGTAACGTTACATTTAATGGGGCTGGTGCTGATAATCACATTGTACGTAAAGGTAAAGAAGGTAATATTATCTTACGTGGTGCGGGGGCATCGAATCGCATTGAGCGTGTACGCCAAAATAAAGACGAGTATGAACAGACCCGCGGTGATATTACTGTTGAAGGTGCGGGGGGGTATAACAAACTCTATTCTGATGTCGCGCATGGCAATATTAATTTCTCCGGTGCGGGTGCTTACAATGAAATCACCAGAATAGGCATGAATAGCGATTCCGATGGTGAGACACTGGAATTTGCTAAAGCTAAAGAAATCGTATTGACGACGGCAACGATGGGAGGAAGCTGGATTCAGGAGTCTCAGCAAGTTACAGGTATTAAATCAACCGTCGAACCGAATACCTATCTTTTTGCGTTTGCTGACAAAATGTACACTAAAATCAGCAAAGTCCAGCTTCAGAATAATCCCACCACAGGTAGACTCGGTTATCATGCCACTTCTTGGTATAAAGCAGGTAACCACCTTAAAAATCTTGCGGCGAAAGAAATTTCGTCAGGCAATGGATTTATCGCGGTAAACGCTAATGGGGCTTACCGTCTCTCCAGTTTGGTTTTTGAGCATCAGCAACCTATCGAGATTCATGCTATCGAGGAAAGCCTATTGATAGATCGGTGGGTAACCTATGCGGGCGGCATGGTAATTAAAGCAGAGGATATCTCGCTAGGCGATGCCAAAATGGGGGGATATGCGATCTTCTCTGATGGCCGCAAAGTTGAGGTTTCCGCAGTCAAATCGAACCGGCAGCCCAATACTTATGTGTATGCCAAGGTAATGGGGCGATATACCAAAATTGTTGAAGTTCAGTTGAAAAACGATCCTGAAACAAGGCAACTGAAATACAAAGCAATAGCATGGTACAAAGCAGGCGATCATACGGGTAATTTGGCTAATGAAGAGCTTTCCTATGCTAACGGATATACCTCTATTGGCCCCGGTTACACGTTAAGCCAGCTTCAATATGACGTTAATACGGTGCGCCGTACTTCCCATCGATTAGTACATAGCGAAGAATATAGCCAGCAAGACCTTGTAAAGTCACCCACAAGCAGTGGTTACGTTAATTTTAACGGTGCGGGTGGTGGAAACGTTATTAAATCTAATGTCACGCGGGGAAATGTTAATTTTAAGGGCGCAGGAGCAGCGAATGTCATTTTGCACGGCTCAAAATTCGGTGATACCAATTTTGATGGTGCTGGTGCAGCTAACGTCGTTGTAAAAAGTGGTGAAGAGGGCGATCTGACATTCCGTGGCGCGGGTTTAGCCAATGTCTTGGTTCACCAAAGCCAGCGCGGAAAAATGGATGTTTACGCTGGTGGTGCGGTAAATGTTCTTGTGCGGGTCGGGGATGGGCGATATCTGGCACATCTTCTGGCTTATGGCAATATCTCGATCCACAAAGGCAACGGTAACAGCCGGGTGTTGATGTTGGGCGGGTACAACACTCATACCCAAATAGGTAATGGCAATGGGAACTGGTCCGGAGCGGGCGGTTTTAACGTCATCACCCAGGCCGGAGCAGGGGATATCTCTTCTGTACTTTTAGGTGGCGCTAACGTGCTAACAAAGCTCGGTGCGGGAGATATGGTTGCCGGTATGTTCGGCGGTGCCAATATTATCACCCATCTCAGTGAGGAGACTGAAACCGCCAACACCACCGCCATTGTGTTGGGCGGAGCCAACATCTTGACCAAGAAAGGGAAAGGCAATGCGTTGGCGGTAATGGGCGGTGGTGCAAACGTCCTTACGCATATCGGTGACGGCAATACCACGGGCGTGATGCTGGGTGGCGCGAATATCTTGACCAAAGTCGGAAAGGGTGACACGACTGGCATCCTGTTTGGCGTTGGCAATGTGTTGACCCATGTTGGTGACGGTTTGACGCTGGGCGTGATGGCTGCGGCAGGGAACATCTTCACCAAAGTCGGGGAGGAGACATCAATTGCGGTCATGATTGGTGCGGGCAACCTGTTTACCCATGTCGGCAAAGGGGATGCATGGGCGTTAATGGGGGGCGCAGTGAACGTCTTTACCAAAGTGGGTGACGGTAATGCGCTGGCCTTGATGGTAGCGGCGGGCAATGTGTTTACGCATATTGGGGATGGCACCAGTGTTGCGCTGATGCTGGCAAAGGGCAATATCGCCACGAAAGTGGGTAATGGCATGACCCTGGCGGCGATGATGGGCAAAGCCAATATCTTTACCCATGTCGGGGAGGGCAATACCTTTGCCGCCATGATTGGGGGTGCCAATGTGCTGACCAAAGTCGGTAACGACCTGACCGCCGCCTTAATGATAGGGAAAGCCAATATCTATTCGCATGTGGGTGATGGCACCAGTATCGGTTTGTTTGCCGGTGAATTGAACGTGATGACCAAAGTCGGTAATGGCACAACGCTGGCGGCCATGTTTGGTAAAGCCAATATGATGACCCATGTGGGGGATGGTTTAACCGGCGTGTTAGCACTGGGTGAGGCCAATATCGTTACCAAAGTGGGTGATGATTTTATGGGGGTGGTTGCGGCGGCTAAAGCGAACGTGATTACCCACGTGGGCAACTCAACGACGGCGGCTGTTTTGCTTGGCAAAGGCAATATTCTGACCAAAGTGGGCGACGGCACGACAGTCGGCCTGCTTATTTCCGATGTCGGTAACATGATGACCCATGTTGGCGAAGGCACGACAGTGGGCTTCGCCAAAGGAAAAGCCAATATCATCACGAAGGTTGGTAATGGTACCGGCGTAAATGTGGCTTGGGGGGAAGCGAATGTCCTGACTCAAGTGGGAAAGGGCGACCGTTACAACTTCGCGAAAGGTAAAGTTAACCTTATTACCAAAGTGGGAAATGGACAAGAAGTCACAGTGGTTCAGGGGGATGCCAACATTATCACCCATGTGGGTAACGGTGATGATTACACCGGAGCCTGGGGCGAAGCCAACATCATCACTAAAGTTGGTGACGGGCGTAATGTGGTGCTGGCTAAAGGTCAGGCTAACATTGTCACCAAGGTAGGGAAGGGCGACAGCTTTAACGCCTTATGGAGCGAAGGCAATGCCGTCACCAAGGTGGGTGACGGTATACAGGTGACGGCGGCAAAAGGCAAAGCTAACGTCACGACGACAGTGGGCAATGGCTTAAATGTCACTGCTGCTCATGGTGACGCTAACATTAATACTCATGTAGGTAATGGTGTTTCGGTTAACGTGGCGTGGGGGAAATATAACGTCAATACCAAAGTTGGGGATGGCCTCAATGTTGCGGTAATGAAAGGCTTAGGTAATGCCAATATTCAAATTGGTCATGGCTTATATGTTAATGCCTCTTATGCGCGCAACAATGTGGCGATTAAGATTGGTGATGGTGATTTTTACAGCTTGGCTGTGGCATCGAGTAATACAGAAAGCAACAAACTTACCTCTTTCTTCAACAATATCAAACAAACTGTACTCGGTGTGGGTGGCAGCCAGGCGATTAACTATCTGGTGCATGGGGATGAAGCAAACACATCGGGTACCCACAAAGGCAGAGGTGCGATTAACTTAACTGAAGTTTCCTCCATTGATGGTTTTAAGATGGATGAAATTGATCAAGTTGGTTCGGACTTAAATAATCATCTGAGCAGTTCTGTAACAGCGGTAGAAGTACCTAATATTGACTCAATAGAAAATTCTTTAGCCAGTTCGTTGAATCGAAAAACGCGGTCGGTATCAGATCGGAACGAAAATCTGATCGTCAATGGTAATTTTGAACAAGGTAATCAAGGTTGGCAATCAACCAATGGTGTTGAAGCATATTATGAGGCAAGTGCTTACGGCCTTGATAACGCAGGTCATGGCTCACGGGTCAGTGAACTTGATGTGGATGTCAGTACCACTATTTACCAGGATCTGAAAAACCGGTTTGAAGGTGAAGTCATTTCATTAAGCTTTGATTTTGCAAAACGTGCAAATAATGTTATGCCTAATGAAGGCATGGAAGTTATTTGGAATGGTGAAAGTAAATTTACCATTACTAATGGTGATACGGCATGGCAAAGTGAAACACTGGAATTAATCGCTAAAGCAGGTACTAACCGTATCGAATTTAAAGGTATCGGCGATAATAATGGTATTGGTTATATCTTGGATAACGTTGTTGCAAAATCTGTAGGTACATTGCCAGCCAATAGTGTTACTGAATATGCCAGGCAAGATCAGGCGGCTAAAAATGCGTTAAGTGATAAAGATAAAGCCGAAAAAGATCGCCAGCTTCTGGAACAAGAAAAAGAGAAACAACTGGCAGCGATTGAAAAATCGAAATCTCAATTGGAATCAACGGATCAGGAAGCTCTTAACCAAAATGGGCAAGTACAGAGTGATGCGATAAAAGAAGAAGCTCAGGCAGCGACTGAAGAACTGACTTTAATCGCTGACAAATTTAAACAACTTAAAGATGAAACTGATGATAGTCGTGAGTTGGATAACCATTATCTCGACTACGTGGGTGGAATTTCTGAGGACATCCAGAAGCGGTTGGATGATATCCGTCCGACATTAGAAAAACGGCTGGCAGAGATACATCGGGATACTATTGATACACAGCAAAAAGTAAAAGATGCTGTGGTGCTATCAGAAGCAGGTGCTGAAAAAGGTAAACAAAATCGTGATAAGGCGATTCTTGATGGTGTAGACGCACAATTCAAAGCAGATCAGAGAAAAGAAGAAGCTCTTTCACAACAGCAGCAGGCAGAAAAGGCGAAGGACAACGCCAATATTGCGTATCAGAATGCAGAAAGCCGTGGTAAGCGTGATACCGTAGCGGCGGAAAGTAAAGCAGCTCAGACCCAAACTGATGCTAAAGGGGCGAAACTAAGTGACTCTAAACCTGCTCGTATTGGTGCAAGTGGCAGTGGCTTGTCAGGAGAAAAAGCCTATGAGTCAACGGGGGCGGGAGAAACCGGCAGCCATATTGATCCTGAATCGATGCCAGAAGCGAGAAACAGATATTATCAAGGACTGACCGAAGAAGAATTGCAAGCGTTGGAGAGTGCTAAACAAGCTGTTAGCCGGTTGCAGATCAACGCGGGAATTCGTGCAAAAAATACTGGTGTTTCGTTTATTCCTCGGTCTGTTGAAACACAATCTGACAGCATTGTGGTTCCTCTTTCACATGAGACGCGTGAACTCGTTAGAAAAGCGCCGATAATTTCTGGTATTAATCTGGAAGGATTGGGTGGCAGCAAGAAGAGGGCAGTCGATTCTTCCGTACTCAGTCGTGCACAAAAAATCGCCCATATCTACCGTTGGCTTGATAATGGTAACAATAATGCATCGGACGAATATATTCCTGTTCCCGGATTTAAGCGTGTTAATGCAGATATTTCTGATAAAACCAGGCAACGGATAGTGACTTTTGTTGAACGGCATCTCAAGAATCCCAATGCCAAAAATAAAGTACCTGAAAATGAAATCACATCTTTAGCGAAACTATTTGTTGACGCCACATTAGATTATGACTGGGATAAACGAGTTGAGTTTATTACAAAACTAGACAGTTATGGCTATGGCTTTGAACCTGCCCGCGATGACAAAAGTATTGTTTCATTCTGGTCCGGGAAGAGTTTTAGAAGGCATCGAGATGTTCTTGAGGCCGCTCAACCGGATGGTAAGAAAATTGTTTACGATGTTGATGTGCAGGGAAACGCTTTTGCGATTCAACTCAATCAGCAACTCATGCGTTGGGGAATTATGTACCTCGCCGATCCTGAAAATAGTGAACATAAAGCGCTAAGATCGGCAATTGATGCTGCTACGTATAGCAACACTGGTTTCTGGAGTTCCATCTATGCCGCGGGATCACGTGGTGATGTTTATTTGATCTCTGAGGGGGGATTACGTCTTGGCAACTATTTCTGGAATGTTGAATTACCTGTATTGCGTAAACTACAACGTGAAGGATTAGTCGGTGATATTCGATTGTTGGATAAGCCGGCAAGTGAATATAAAGGGTTGCCTACCGAGTCGATTGGCCGCAAATTAACAGAGGCGGGTATTGCTGTGCAGGCGCGGTTTGATGTTTTGACTATTGAAGAACAGAAAAAACGGCTGTTAGCTAACCCCGGCGGCTATAAAGCCGATACCGTTGTTGATCTCGATATTAAGCTTAGTGCTATCGACACGATGCTGAATCAAGCATTGCCGTTTTATGGATTACGTACAGAACGTAACATATTAGTGCAAAAGAGTGATGAAGGATTTGAGGTGCGTTCGTGGCCAGGTAATGGCAATGAATTTAAGAGAATTATTGTAAAAAATACCACTAGCAATAATCTGCTTAAAGCAGTTGAACGTTTTATTCTTGCTAATTACGACAATTATGCACAGTTACCTGATGAGTTATATTTCATTGAAGATCGGATTATATCTCATCATCAAGGACATACTCGAATTCTTACTGAGAAAGTGAATGGCATCTGGAAGCCCATACCAAAATTGATGTCGGTGAGTGAGTTCCAGCAAGCCGCATCTGTTGCAGGTAAAATTCGTGGTGACAGTTATCAAAAAGTGATTGATGCATTAGAGAGTTATCACAATGCCCGACAAGGAAGAAAAGACTATGAATTGGATGTGATTGGAAAATTATCCGATTTGCGCCAACAGGTTGAAGGATATCTCTTAGGTCATCCTGACTCAGGTCGTGTACCAGCAATGAAGGACTTATTGTCTCAAATTGACACGCGTTTCGAAGAGTCGATGGTGCTTGCTGAATCCACGGTGAGAATCCCAGAGCAAGGCGATTTCAGTAGTCTGTACGATAAGTTTGACAGTGCGAATATCAAGGATTCAAAACATCTTTATATTGATGAAAATGGTGATTTTGTCACTCGGGGTAAGGCAAATATTCATATTAACCAGAAAGCGGAGAGTTCTGATAAAGCGGTTGAGCAAGTCAAGGCGGCGGTTATTAAAGAATATGGTCAAGATGTCTCAGATGCCGTCTTCTCGAATCTGAAAGCCAGCGATTTATCGATGGATGGTAAAGGCATTGATGTCTCTGGTTTAGGAAAAATCCATCAAGCGATTGAGCAGCATTTATCTCCGATAAGTGCCACACTGTTTGTTTGGAAACCAAGCGATCATAGCGAATTGGGTCACGTCGCCATGCAAATTGGTCAGGGACGTGCGCATATTAATACTGACGACGCGGGTGCTATCAATGAGAAAAATTATGTCAGTTGGTGGCCGTCGTTGAACCATAAAACTCTTGAAGCAGATGTAGCCTTTGAAGAGCATGATAAGTTCGGCCTGAAAGATGGTGATCGTAAATTACAACGTTTCATTGAAAAGCTGCAATTGGCACGAGGGATAGATATAACCTTCAAAGATGTTACTGAAGGCTTTGCCATGATGGCATTGGCAAATCCTACGTTGTTGCAATCAGCCGACATTCCTGAGCAGATATACCAGCCATTTGTTGAAATGTGGAATGATCATCAATATGAGATGGCCGATGTTGGCAGACTTTTTGCGGAAGAATTGCGATATCAAGCCGATAAAAATGTACAAGATCCTCAACTGGCAGAAAAACGTGTTGCTAATGTCATTCGTGAATTTAAAGAGCGAGAGTTGGAGAATATTCGGGACTTTAAAATTAGCGAAGCCGATCAAGGGCGCGTATTCCGCATTAACCTTGAAGGTCTGGATGTGGCGGCAATGCAGGCGGAATGGAATAAAATCAGTAGCGACCCTAATAAGCATTATCAATTGCTGACGAATAACTGTTCAAGCATTGTTGCCAGAGTATTAAAAGCAGGGGGTGCGGATAAACTTGTCGGTCATAAGTGGCTACCAAAGTTTGGTACCTGGACGCCAACTGAGTTGTTTAATTATGCTCAGGCACTTCAGGAAGCTCAGCTTGAAACAATAGCGAAAAAACAAAACCACTCTCCTGTGGAAGATTTAACTGCGTTATCTGGCAAAAATAAGGCATTAGAAACAGTCGTCATGGAGAATGATAGCACTCCATTATTGAATGAACTTATTACCAAGGATGGTTTGCGTAAGGAGGCCAAAGTTTTTGCTAAACCGATAGGTCCTTCTTATCAGGTAATTCTGGACGAACTTGACCGCATTCATAACCTGACTGGAAACGAGCAGTTAGCCGCAGGCTTCGAACTATATCAACGTATTACCCGTTACCTTGATGCACATCCTGATTCCAAACGTAATACCGCCTTGAGCAACGTACAGACGCAACTGGGGGATATTATGTTTAGCGGTGCATTACAGGAGGTGCGTGGCCCGTTGCTGGAGATAGCTCAAACTCGACCTGAGATGGCATTACGGATCTACCAGATTGCCAGCAATGAAGTTCGTGGTGATACACCAGGACTGACAGATCTGATGGTGCGTTGGGTGAAGGAAGATCCTTATCTTGCTGCTAAGTTAGGATATCAGGGGGAAATTCCCGCCGATCTCGCTTTTAATCCTAAATTCCATGTGGATTTAGGTGATCAGTTTGATGATTTCAAACAATGCCTGAGTCGAGCTCAAGATAAGGGATTGCTGACTCATGCTCGGATTGATGAGCGGAATAAGCGGGTTCATCTCGGCTACAGTTATAATGAGCTGCTGGATATGACGGGATCTGAAGATGTGAAGATGGCGGTCTATTTCCTTAAGGAAGTCGCTAAACAAGCGGATCCAAATTTTGCTGGTTCACACGAAGCGATTTTACTTAATCGGTTTGCTAATCCTGCCTACTTGGTTCAGTTGGAGCGGGGTAGGTTGGCACAGATAGAAGCGATATATCACAGCTCCCGTCAAACAGATGTCGCGGCTTGGGACAAACAATATTCCTCAGACGCCCTGACACAACTCAACCGTCAGCTTAGTGACGGGGTAGATCTGAATAACCAGTTATCGGTGCTACTTAAGGATCGCCAAGGGTTGCTGATCGGTGAGAGTCATGGTTCAGATCTTAATGGATTGCGTTTTGTCAATGAGCAGATGGATGCGTTGAAAGCTCATGGCGTGACGGTTATTGGATTGGAGCATTTGCGTTCGGATTTGGCTCAGCCGTTGATAGATAAGTTCTTGGCAGGTGGAGATATGCCCGCTGAACTGGCCGCTATGATTGAGACCAAACATTTGCCTGTTGACTTATTTGCGCGGGCTAAAAGTAAAGGGATCAAAATTATTGTATTGGATGACAACAGCACGACTCGTCCGGCAATAGAGGGATCACAACATGGCCTGATGTATCGTGCTGGTGCAGCTAATAATGTGGCGGTTGGGCAGTTGGGACAATTAGCTGAGGGAGAGAAATTTGTTGCCATTTATGGTGATGCTCATCTGCAATCCCATGAAGGTATTGATCATTTTGTACCTGGCATGACTCATCGTCTCGGTTTGCCGGCCCTTAAAGTGGATGCAAATAACCGTTTCATAGCTCAGGCGGATGATATTAGCCTGCGCAAGCGTTATGACGATGTTGCCAATGTGCTGCGTATTCAATTGCTTAATGGTTTGCAAGCCACATCAGCGGTAGAGTTAGTTCATAAGCCCGTTGAGCTCTGGCAAACAGTAGAGGTAATACCACAAACCGATGGTCGAGAGACCCGCTTTGATGGTCAAATCATTATCCAGATGGAGGATGATCCTGTAACAGTCAAAGCAGCGGCTAATCTGGCGAGTAAGCACCCGGATTCCAGCGTAGTTGTTCAGCTTGATTCTGAGGGTAAATACCGCGTTGTCTATGGTGATTCATCTAAATTTACACCATCGGACAAGTTACGCTGGCAGATTGTGGGGCATGGTCGTAGCGAATCAGAGCGGAATAACACGCGTCTGAGTGGTTACAGTGCCGATGAACTGGCAATAAAACTCAAACAATTCACTCAAGGCTTTGGTCCGGCGGGTAAACCAGACCATATTAGCATCGTGGGTTGTTCGCTGATTAATGATGACAAACGAGATGACTTTGCTCGTCACTTCATCACCACCTTAAAAGGGCAAGGTATTCACACAACTGTTTCGGCTCGTCGTAGTGAAGTTGCCGTTGATGTGACTGGGCGTAAATTTACCCAGAATGAAAATAATCAATGGATCAATAATCTGACTGATAACAAAGTCGTCTTGAGTTGGAATGAAAAAGGTGAACTTGAAACTCGTTCAGAGCGAGTGCGTCGCAATATTGCTGAAAGCGATATCAATCTTTCTCGTGTCGGTGTCGCGGATACTGATACGCCACCTAAAGGTGCAATTGTGGATAATGCAGATATTTTCACTGCGCCAGAGAAGCGCAAAAATAAAATTGAAACCGATTCAAGTCATGTATCGAATAACCAACTAATTTACTCAGGTAATATTCAGGTGGATGTGGGGAATGGTGAATTTACTGCGCTCAATTGGGGAACATCGAACGTTGGCATCAAAGTAGGTATTGGTGGCTTTAAATCATTGGCCTTCGGGGATAATAATGTGATGGTGCACATCGGCAATGGTGACAGTCAACACAGCTTCGATATTGCAGGTTATCAGGCGCTTGAAGGGGCACAAATGTTTATTGGCAATCGTAACGTCAGTTTCAATAAAGGCCGTAGTAATGACCTGATTGTGATGATGGATAAATCCCTGCCAACGCCGCCGTTGGTTAATCCATTTGATGGTGCAGCCCGTATTTCCGGTGTGTTGCAAAGCATTGCTCATTCTGGTGAAGAGCAGGACTGGCTAGCGGTGCAAGATCAGCAATGGACAATCGCTGGCGCGAAAAAATTTGTTCAGGATATGTCTGGTTTGGACCAAACCAGCAGCGTTGACTATAAGACGCTGGTTGATTTGGGTTCTCAACATGAGCGTAGTAGCCGTGGTCTGAAAAGTGATACGGAAGCCGCGCTGAATAAGCAATTCAACCAGTGGCTAAGTAATAATGGCAGCAGCGTTGATATAGGTAAAATGAGCCGTGCGGATAAATTCCGTCAGGCCAATGAGAAACTGGCATTTAACTTTGCGATAGGGGGACAGGGGGCGGATATTCAAGTGACCACGGGTAACTGGAACTTTATGTTTGGTGACAATATCCAGTCGATTCTCGATACTAACCTGGGTTCGTTGTTCAGTTTAATGACTCAGCAATACTCGACAACCGGTATAGCGAAGACCACGTTTACCTATAATCCGCAGGATTTGCCTCGCCAGCTTAAGAATAAATTGCTTGGCCGGTTAGCCAGTGTGAATGTAGATACCACTTTAGCGGATATCTTTGATGTGGATTACACTGCGGATGGTCGTATTGTCTCCCGTGGAGACGAGCCAGTGGATGGTGTGGCTATTCTAAAAGAGATGATTGAAGTCATTGGAAAATTCGGTGGTGAACAACTGAAAGTTTTCACTGATCCAGATAAATTGCTAGACGGCCTGAAATCTCACCTCAATATGGGGACGGATGGCATTAAATCCTTTGCTGAGAGTCATGGACTGAAACAGAAAGAGCCTGATGAAAATGAAAAAGCGGAGAGCACCGAACCAGAGCGTGCACTTGGTTTTCATTCGCTGAATTTGCCTAACCTGTTTGCGACGATGTTCAGCAAAGATAAGCAAGAAGAGATGAAGTCATTAGTGACCAATTTAAAAGGAAATCTAACCGCGGATCTGCTCAATATGGAGCAGAAAACGTTTGATTTCTTGCGTAACAGCGGTCATCTGCAAGGGAATAGCGATATCCATGTATCGTTGGGGAACTATAACTTCAACTGGGGCGGTGATGGTAAAGATCTTGGTGCCTATCTGGGAGATAACAACAACTTCTGGGGTGGTCGCGGAGATGATGTTTATTATTCAATCGGTACTTCCAACATCTTTGCGGGCGGTGCAGGTAATGATCTGGGCGTACTGATGGGGCGTGAAAACTGGATGTTTGGCGGTAATGGCGATGATACCGCGGTGGTAGCCGGACGCATTAACCATGTGTTCATGGGGGAAGGTAATGACCAGACGTTTGTCTTTGGCGAAGGCGGCTTAATTAATACCGATAAGGGCCAGGATTACGTTGTCACCTCAGGCAACTACAACCGGGTGGATACTGGAGAAGATCAAGATTATGCCGTGACCATTGGTAATAACAACCGGGTTGAATTGGGTGCAGGCCATGACTTTGCCAGAGTATTTGGTAATGATAACCGGATTGACGGCAACACTGGTAACGATGTGATTAAACTGATGGGCTACCATGCGGTGATTAATGGTGGAGAAGGTGATGACCACCTGATAGCGGCGACTATTTCGAAGTTCGGCCAGTTTGACGGCGGTGAGGGGCAGGATTTGCTGGTGTTGGGCGGTTATCAGAACCACTTTCAGGGGGGCGCAGGGATAGACAGCTTTGTGGTCAGTGGTAAGGTGATTGACAGTCAGGTTGATGATATCAATGCAGAAGATATGATTGTCTTTGACGGAATTGACTGGCAAAACCTGTGGTTCCAGCGTAGCGGATATGATTTGGTATTATCAGTAAACCGCCATACTGAGGATAAAACTGCTCAGGGGGCATTTGAATCAATAGGTTCGGTCACTTTTAGCAATTACTTTAATGGTAATCGCGCCAAACTGGTGGCGCGGACGGGAGATAAGAATACATTGGGAGAGCGTGAGTTTACGGCGCTATCGGATAATGCGGTTGATACTTTGATCCAGTCAATGAGCAGTTTTGCGCCGACAGCGGGTGATAATGGTTTTATTGAAAATCTGGACAGTAAGGCGAAAATTGCCATTACAACGGCGTGGGCAGATACCACGGTGGGTAAGGCGCAGTTTGCGTAATTAATTCTCAAAAATAAAAGTTAAAATGAATAATAAAAAAGGCTCACAGAATCGGTGAGCTTTTTTTTCGCTGAATAACAAATGTTCGTTATATTATAGTTTTTTCACTGACCAATGGTTATTTTTATTTATTAATTTCATTTGTCATTATTATTTCCTGACTAAAAAAGTAGGATATTATTATCTCATTTACTTATATTGTTTTAATAGCTATAATCTGTGTGGTTATTTATGGGAATGGAATAAAGTAATTGATGAAATTTTATATCTTAGTTTAGTCGTTACTTTATTATCTTCTCTGTATTTTCAATATTATCGCGGAAAAAACATCTGTGTTAACGATCTTTTTGAATTTTTTATTTATCTCATTCGATGGATTTGTTTTAAGGTGTTTGTAAATCAATCAAATTGAAACTTTTCTGAACTTAATATTTTCTTTGTTATATCCGTGTTATTAATAAATTACTTTTTGGAAAAAGTATGTTTGATAAATTCATGCAAACAATATCTGATGTTAATTTTAATGGCGGTTTTTTCTTTATTTGATTTTTTGCTATTAAAAATTCAGAAGATTTCACTGTTTCGTGAGAGATTGAATATTCAAAATAACTGCCCTATCTGTTAGGTGCAGTGGTTTTCTGCTTAACTTCAATAATAAATTAAAGGACTATTGATGGGGAAATCATCAAATAGAAGTACAGAGTACTTTTTTACTGGGAAATATTATGACGATAATGACGGTAACAGTATTACTGCTATTGGTATTGGTGGTGAAGTTTATGCTTATGGCGGAGATGATGATGTTACTGTTGGTTCATTAAAGGTCGGTGTATACCATACGAATGGTGAACTTTCGGTAAAGGGAGCCTCAGGTTATACCGGTATTAGTAAAACGGGAAATGGCGGCTTGTCATTTGCCGGTGCAGCCGGTGCGGCTATTATTAATCACACGGGTGAAGTTGGAAATTTAAATTATTCGGGTGCTGCCGGCTATAACAAACTGGTTCGTAAAGGTTTATCTGGAGATACAAGTTTTAAAGGGGCTGGTGGATATAATCAGTTATGGCATGAAACTGATCAGGGAAATGTTTATTTTGCTGGCGCAGGAGCGGCTAACAAAATTGACCGTACCTGGTTTAATCATTATGAGGGTACTCAAGGAGATGTGACATTTAACGGCGCAGGCGCTGCAAATAGTATCGATTCGCGGATAGAAAGCGGCGATGTCATTTTGAATGGGGTTGGTGCTGATAATCATATTGTACGTAAAGGTAGAGAAGGTAACATTATCTTGCGTGGTGCGGGGGCAGCGAATCGCATTGAACGTATACGCCACAGTGAAGATAGGTATGGACAGACACAGGGTAATATTACTTTTAAAGGTGCGGGGGGATATAACAAACTCTATTCTGACGTTGCTCACGGTAATATTCATTTTACTGGTGCAGGGGCTTATAACGAAATTACCCGAGCAGGGATGGAAAATGAAATAGAATTTGCTCAGGCTAAAGATATTGTGATGACATCAGCCACAATGGAAGGACGCTGGATTCAACAATCCCAGCAAGTTAACGCGGTTAAATCCGCGGTAGAGCCTGATACTTATCTCTTTGCCATTGCCAATAATGTTAATACTAAAGTTGTTTCTGTGCGGCTGCAAAATAATCCTGATACCGGTAAGCTCCGTTATTATGCCACTTCTTGGTATAAGGAAGGTAATCATCTTAAGGATATTGCTAAGGAAAATATCAACGTAAATAATGGATTTATCCCCGTTAAAAGGGAAGGTGCTATTACGCTTGCCAATATTAATCTTGTATATCGACAAGAAACCACAATACAGGGCGTTGAGGAGGCATTATTAACCGATAGATGGGTGAATTATTCCGATGGTACTAACATTGAAGCGAAAAATGTCACACTGGGTAGTGCCAAAATGGGGGGATACGCGATCTCTTCTAATGGGCTGAAAATCGATGTCTCCCCGGTGAAATCAAACGAGCAGTCGGATACTTATGTATATGCAGTATTCTTGGATCCTTATACCAAAGTGGTTGAGGTTAAGTTGGCGAATGATGATGAAACAGGAAAGCTGAAATATATTGCAAGATCTTGGTATAAAAAAGGTGACCATACTGGCCGTTTAGCGGATGAAAGTTTTTCCTATCCTCGCGGTTATCGATCAATTGGGGCTGGTTATACGTTAAGTCAACTTCACTATGATTTAAATATATCAGATGATGTTGCTGATTGCTTGACGGATCTTGACGGTTATTCTGAGCAAGATCTTATCAAATCATCAAAGAATGGTGGTGATAGTTCCGGTAATATTTATTTCATCGGTGCTGGTGGTGGAAACGTTATTACATCTAATGTGTCGCACGGTAATATTAATTTCACAGGAGCGGGGGTGGCTAATATTATTCTGCACAGTTCAACATTCGGTAATACGTATTTTGAAGGGGGCGGGAGTGCTAACGTCATTGTGAAAAAGGGTGAAGAGGGCAATCTATCGTTTCGTGGTGCGGGTTTAGCCAATGTCCTGCTTCACCAGAGCCAGAACGGGAAAATGGATGTTGATGCTGGTGGTGCGGTAAATGTTCTCGTACGGGTCGGGAATGGACAATATCTGGCTCATCTTCTGGCCTATGGCAATATCTCGATTCACAAAGGCAACGGTGACAGCCGGGTACTGATGTTGGGGGGATATAATACTCATACCCAAATAGGTGATGGTAGCGCGAACTGGTCCGGAGCGGGTGGTTTTAACGTTATCACCCAGGCCGGAACAGGGGATATCTTCTCCGTATTTGGGGGGGGCGCTAACGTGCTAACAAAGCTTGGTGCGGGAGATATGGCTGCCGGTATGTTTGGCGGTGCCAATATTATCACCCATCTCAGTGAGGAGATTGAAGCGTCAAACACCACAGCAATAGCGTTGGGTAGCGCCAATATCCTGACTAAAAAAGGGAAAGGCCATGCGCGGGCGGTCATGGGCGGCGGTGCGAACGTCCTCACGCATATCGGTGACGGCAATACCACGGGCGTGATGCTGGGTGGCACGAATATCTTGACCAAAGTCGGAAAGGGCGACACGACCGGCATCCTGTTTGGTGTTGGCAACGTGTTGACCCATGTCGGCGACGGTTTGACACTGGGCGTGATGGCCGCGGCAGGCAATATCTTCACTAAAGTCGGGGAGGGTACATCAATTGCGGCCCTGATTGGCGCGGGCAACCTGTTTACTCATGTCGGCAAAGGGGATGCCTGGGGATTAATGGGCGGTGCAGTGAATGTCTTTACCAAAGTGGGTGACGGTAATGTGCTGGCATTGATGGTAGCCGCAGGCAATGTGTTTACGCACATCGGGGATGGCACCAGTGTTGCGCTGATGCTGGCAAAAGGCAATATCGCCACGAAAGTGGGTAATGGCATGACCCTGGCGGCGATGATCGGCAAAGCCAATCTCTTTACCCATGTTGGGGATGGCAATACCTTTGCGGCTCTGATTGGCGGGATTAATGTGCTGACCAAAGTCGGTCATGACCAGACCGCCGCCTTAATGATAGGGAAAGCGAATATTTTTACCCATGTGGGTAATGGCGTCAGTATTGGTTTGTTTGCCGGTGAACTGAACGTGATGACCAAAGTCGGCGAGGGGACAACACTGGCGGCCATGTTTGGTAAAGCCAACGTTATGACTCATGTGGGGGATGGCTTAACAGGGGTGTTAGCACTGGGTGAGGCGAATATCGTCACCAAGGTGGGTGATGATTTTATGGGGGTGGTTGCGGCGGCGAAAGCGAACGTCATCACGCATGTGGGAGATTCAACAACTGCGGGCGTGCTTCTTGGCAAGGGTAATATCCTGACCAAAGTGGGCGACGGTACCACAGTCGGCCTGCTTATTTCCGATGTCGGTAACGTGATGACCCATGTCGGCGAGGGCACGACAGTGGGGTTTGCCAAAGGTAAAGCCAATCTTATCACCAAAATTGGCGATGGCACCGGGGTGAATGCGGCTTGGGGTGAAGCGAATATCCTGACTCAGGTGGGAAATGGCGACCGTTACACCTTTGCGAAAGGTAAAGCTAACATCATTACCAAAGTAGGGAAGGGACAAGAAGTCACGGTGGTGCAGGGCGATGCCAATATCATTACCCATGTGGGTAACGGTGACGATTACACCGGTGCCTGGGGTAAAGCCAACGTGATCACTAAAGTCGGTGACGGGCGTAATGTGGTGCTGGCGAAAGGTAAGGCTAACATTGTCACTCAGGTGGGTAAAGGAGACGGTTTTAATGCCTTATGGAGCGAAGGCAATGCCGTCACCAAAGTGGGTGACGGTATGCAGGTGACGGTGGCAAAAGGGAAAGCTAACGTAACGACAACAGTGGGCAATGGCTTAAATATCACCGCTGCTCATAGTGACGTTAACATTAACACTCATGTAGGTAATGGCGTTTCGGTTAACCTGGCGTGGGGTAAGCACAATATTAATGCCAAAGTGGGCAATGGCCTCAATGTTGCGGTCATGAAAGGTCAAGCTAATGCCAATATCCATGTGGGTGATGGTCTGGGTATCAACGCTTGTTATGCACGTAATAACGTGGTGGTTAAGATTGGTAATGGTGATTTCTACAGCTTCTCTGTTACAGAAGGCAACAAACTTTCTTCCCTCTTTGAGCATATCAAACAGACAACATTAGGTGTGGGCGGCAGTCAGGCAATCAACTATTTGGTTCATGGACAGGAAGCTAACACGTCGGGCACCCATGAAGGCAGAGGGGCGATTCATTTAGCGGAAGTATCTGCTATTGATGGCTTTCAGATGGATGAAATTGCGTCGGTAAGTTCAGATTTAAACCATAGTTTCAATGGTGCTATAACAGCCGTGGAGACGCCTGACGTCAGTTCAATAGAAAGTGTTTTGAGTCAAAAAACGCTATCGGAGTCAGATCAGGATGAAAATCTGATTGTCAATGGTGACTTTGAGCAAGGTAATCAAGGTTGGCAGTCAACTCATGGCATAGAGGCATATAACCCAGCGAGTGCTTATGGTCTTGATAATACCGGTGATGGTGAACGAGCCGGTAAATTTGATGTTGATAAAAACACTGTAATTTGGCAGGAATTACAAAATTTGTCTGAAGGAGAAGTGGTTTCACTGACTTTTGATTTTATGAGTCATTTAGAGATGGTGGACCGTGATCTGAGTGACTGCGGAATAGTGGTGTTGTGGAATGGTAAGTCTGTATTCTCAGCTTCTGGACCGGGAGCTATATGGCGAACTCAAAAACTCGATTTAATGGCAAAAGCAGGTACTAACCGGATTGAATTTAAAGGTACAGGCCAGGATGATGGATTTAGCTATATCTTAGACAATATCGCTGTGAAATCTGAGACGTCACTGATTGTCAATAGTGACCTTGAGCAAGGTAAATTGGGTTGGCAATCAACCAATGATATTGCGGCCTATAGCCCAGTGAGTACTGATGAACCTAATAATACCCGTTATGGCGAACGAGTCAGTGAACTTGATGTTGATAAAAACACCACAATTTACCAGGACCTGCAAAACCGTTCTGAGGGAGAAGTGATTTCGCTGAGCTTTGATTTTGCCAATCGTCCCAATGCTTATTCAGCTGACAATGGTATGGATGTTTTCTGGAACGGCAAACTTGTATTCTCGACTTTTGGCGATGCCGAGAAATGGCAAAATAAAACACTAGAGCTGACAGCAAAAGCGGGCAGTAATCGAATTGAGTTTAAAGGAACTGGTTTGAATGATGGTATAGGCTATATTCTGGACAACGTTATTGCAAAATCTAAGCGCTCACGACAAGCCAATATTATTACCGAACAGGTGAAACAGGATAAAGCGGCGCAAAATGCGTTAAGCGATAAAGAAAAAGCAGAAAAAGATCGCCAACTGTTGGAACAGGAAAAAGAGAAACAACTGGCAGAAATTGCGAAATCGCAATCCCAGTTGGAATTAACGGATCAGGCAGCAGTTAGCCGAAATGGGCTGACACAGCGTAAGGCGATAGAAACAGAAGCGCAGGCGGAGACTGACAAACTGGTTTCCATGACGCAAGGTTTGGATGTGCTTGGTGACTATGCCAACTACAGCGGCCAATCAGGTGACCAGTGGCGTAATCAGTTTGCTTCCCAATTTTTGAACCGTACCCAGGACGAGCTGAATTACACCAAATTTATTACCCAAAAAAAATTAGCTAATGCTCAACGATCTATTACGGATAACCAACAACAAGTAAAAGAAGCGGTTAAGAAATCCGAGATTGGCGTAGCGCAAAGTGAGCAGCATCATGCCAGTGCAAAACAAGATATTGCAGAGGCTCAGAAGAAAGCAGAGTTAAGAAAAGAAGAAGCATTATTGCAGCAACAGCGGGCTAAAGAAGCGGAAAATGACGCAAATATCGCCTATCAGGGGTCGGAATATCGGGGTAAACGTGATATTGCTGCGGCTGAAAATAAAATTGCCCAGGTACAAGAAGATGTTAGAGGGGCAAAACAGGGCGATTCCAAACCTGATCGTACCGGTGCCGGTGGTAGTGGTTTGTCTGGTAATGCCTACGAATCGACAGGCGCGGGAGAAACCGGTAGCTATATTGATCCCGAATTAATACCGGAAGCTGAAAAAAGATTCTACAAGGGATTGACCGAAGAAGAGCTACAGGCGTTGGATGATGCTAAACAAGCGGTTGAGCGTCTACAGATAAATGCCAGTATCCGCGCGAAAAATACTGGCGTTTTAACTACTTCAAAGTTTGCCAAAGGACAATCTGACGATAGGGTGATACCAACGTCGAACAGTTCAGGTGAGCGAGTCAGAAGAGTGCCGCGGATTTCAGGCATTAATCTGAAATCGTTGGGGAATGATGTCAAGGTAGAACAGAAAGATTCTGCAATATTTGACAATGCAAAATTTAATGTATTGAAAGAGGGAAATAAGCTATTTATCAACCCTAATGTACGAACATTGGGGCGGAAAAGGCGACTTAGTAAAGCGCTGGTTGCTGTACGTGATATGTTCTATAAAACGATGAGCCATTTCGATGAAGAGCATATATTGCTGCTTGAGCAGGCGATAGCTGATTGGCAACAGCATAGCCCAAAGGAATTTGCTCTACGCACCAATCAGGTGAACTTAGTACGTTTTAAAATGGGCCGAATGATAGAGCACTTGCAGGCTCAGCGAGCTGAATCCGCTGGCGTCCTTGGGATCGCCGTGGCGCCTCGACATGCTGAACATCTTAAGCAGCGGGTCATATTTGATGGAACTGGACGTGTTGTCGGTTTAAAAAACGGTGTAACACAAAACGAAATTAATCATCTTATTGAGTGGAAAATTACACCGTTGACTCGAACGAACTCAACCGCTAAACGGGAAGCGCCTAAGACCGAGAGTGAAAGTTTGGTTGCTTTTATGAGCCGATTGGAAACCGCGAATATCCCGGAAGCGAGGCTTTTGATTGGACGGGCTAGAAGACTCTGGCTCACTGGACAAGTCACATCGAAGGAAACTATCAAGTTATTTGATGATGCTGCTAGCCAGTTACAGGCATATCCTGAGTTACATGCTTTGGTACTGTCATTACAGGCTGATGCTCACAGAGAAAAGTCAACTACCCAATATATTGACAACTTATTTGGCCGTCGTTTTGATTCTGAGTTGGCGCATACGTTGGTGAAAAACGCGTCACCGGATGCGAGAGCGACCTCCAGACGGATAGGTCAGTTTCTGGTGCAGGAGTTTGAGTCGTATATGCAAAGTACTCCGGGCTCACCTGTACTCGACGGACAGATTGCTATCAGAATGCAAGCTTTTGCCGAAAAAATTAAAAAGGATATTCGTCCTTGGTTCAGTCGGGTGCCTGAACTGACCGCATTCCTGCAAAAACCGACCTTTGATAACTTTAAGATCATGATGACCAAGGTGGATAGCGGCTTTGAAATGATCAAAATTCCGTTTCTGGCAGTAAAAATGTCGAACACTGATGGTATGGGGTTACATTTATCTCAATGGAAGGCGGAAGCGGATATTTTTTATCGGGATGAGATCTATAAGGCTCGTTCCACCAGTAGTAAATTAACGAATAGGGCGGATGTTACCTATAAAGTGAAATTAACTGAACAGCAAACCAATGATTATGGTATTGCACTGCCTTACCAGCCATCCGGTGATCAATATGAAGATTTCCTGTATGGCAGAAAGGTGGCGGCGGGCAGAGTACTGACGCCTGGACAGGAAACAACGCTTGAGCGTAACGCCTTGGCACAAGGGCATTCCGTGGTGACGGGGGCATCTGGATCAACTAATATCATGGTTCATCTCAATAACCATATTGCTAGTCAAGATCCCACTTTCTCGCCGGAGCAGGCATATCTTAATACTTTGGCGTTCCTGGTGTTTGATGGCGGTCATTCAGTTAATGAAAGTTTGGTGGTCTACAAAGCATTGCAGACGGCTGGTGATGAACGTCGGCAGGTACTGCAAAACTACACCGCCAGTTATACAGATCTGATGGATATCGCGGGAGATAAAGGGAAACTGTGGATAAATCAGGCATTAAATAGCGCATTTGAGAAAACCCAACATCTTTATCGAGAAAATACCCCTGAGAGAGAACAGAACGACTCTTCAGTGGAAGCATTACAGGCGTTATCGGGCAAAAATAGAGCGTCAGAGTCGGTATTAATTGAGAATGATGGTACTTCGCCACGGGAGAAAGACTCTTTAAACCCAGTGACCCGATTCTTTAACAACGAATTGTATGGTTTTAAAGAAGAGCGCCGCCATATCAGTGATGAGACGCAGACTATGCTTAATGATGCGGTTGCTAATGGCAGCTCAAGCAAAATCACCCTAAAAGGCGAAGGGGGACGTTTAACGGGATATTATCATCAAGGTGACATAAAACCAGATGATATCTCGACGGCAGCAGAGAAAAAAGTCGTGCTTTTCCTTCATGGTTCAGGTTTGTCCGCGGAAGAGCAAGCTCATGACATCCAAAGCCACTATCAAAATCAGGGCATTGATATACTGGCTGTCAACATGCGCGGCTATGGTGGTAGTGATGGTAGTCCCGGTGAGCAAGAGTTCTATCAGGATGCCCGGACGATGTTTCGCTATTTGGTGCAAGATCGCGGTATTAAGCCGGGTAATATTATCCTTCATGGTTATTCCGTTGGTGGGCCGGTGGCGGCAGATCTTGCTCGATATGCAGCGCAAAATAATCAAGCCGTGTCAGGTCTGTTACTCGACAGGCCAATATCGAGTATAACCAAAACCATAACCGCGCATGACGTACCAAACCCTGGTGGCATGATTGGGGCATTGGCAAAAGCGATGAACGGACAATTTTCAGTAGAAAAAAACCTCAAAGGTCTGCCGATCAATACGCCGATCATGCTGTTAACTGACAATCAAGGTTTAGGGCATGAAGGGGAAAAGCTGCGTGCAAGATTGACCGCTTCTGGTTATCGCGTATCGGGTGAACAAACCTTTTATGGTCATGTTGAGAGCGGTGCTTTAATGAGCCAATATACTGATAGGATTGTCTCTACGCTCTCCGATTTTCAAAATAAAAATCGGGATATGGTGAAGAACTCGTTGCAAAAGAGTGGCAATCATGGGACACGTTTTGATAGTCAGATCATTATTCAAATGGAAGATGACCCGATTGTAGCAAAAGCCGCGATCAATCTGGCGGGTAAACACCGGGAATCCAGCGTGGTGGTGAAATTTGATGCTGATGGCAAATATCATGTCATTTATGGTGATCCTGCCAGATTATCAGGCAAATTACGTTGGCAGATTGTTGGTCATGGCCGTGATGAATCGGCACAAAATAACACTCGTTTGAGTGGTTACAGTGCCGATGAATTGGCAATAAAACTAAAACAGTTCAGTCAGAACTTTAACCAAGCGGGTAAACCTGATCGTATCAGCATCGTGGGTTGTTCACTGATTAGTGATGATAAGCAGCACGGTTTTGCCTACCATTTTATTACCGCTTTAGATAAACAGGGTATCCGTAGTGAGGTTTCAGCGCGTCGTAGTACAGTGGCCGTTGATGCAACAGGTCGTAAATTTACCCGCGATAAAAATCATCAGTGGGTTAACAAGTTGGGCGATAACAAACTGGTGTTACGTTGGAATGAACAGGATGAACTAACGGCTACAACAGAAAAACTGCGTCGTGGTGTGGCTGAAAGCGATATCAACCTTGCCCGGGTGGGGTACACGGAAGCGGATTCAACAACCAAAGGGGCAATTGCGGATAACCATGATGTTTTCACCGTGCCAGGGAAGCGCAAAAACAGGGTTGAGCTCGGTTCAAATCCTCAATCGAAGCCGCTGAGTTACGCCGGGAATATACAGGTAAACGTGGGTGACGGTGAATTTACCGCGATCAACTGGGGAACCTCGAACGTCGGTATCAAAGTGGGTACGGGTGGTTTTAAATCACTGGCCTTTGGCGACAACAATGTGATGATTCACATCGGGGAGGGTGACAGTAAGCACAGCGTTAATCTGGGTGGTTATCAAGCATTTGAAGGGGCGCAGATGTTTATTGGCAACCGTAACGTCAGCTTCAACCAGGGTCGCAGCAATGACCTGATTGTCATGATGGATAAATCCCTCCCTACACCACCGTTGGTTAATCCATTTGATGGCGCTGCGCGTATTACCGGTGTACTGAAATCTATTGCTCATTCCGGCGAAGAGTGGGATTGGTTGGCGGTGCAAAATCAGCAGTGGACACTATCTGGTGCGAAAAAATTTGTGCGGGACATGTCTGGTTTAGACCAAACCAGTAGTGTGGATTACAAGACATTGGTTGATCTGGATTCGCAGCGCGAGCGCAGTAGCCGTGGTTTGAAAAGTGACACAGAAGCGGCATTGAATAAAAAATACCACCATTGGTTAAGTGGTCACGGTAAAAAGATTGATACCAGTAAAATGAGCCGTGCGGATAAATTTCGTCAGGCCAATGAGAAACTGGCTTTCAATTTTGCGGTAGGTGGTCAAGGGGCGGACATTCAGGTCACAACCGGTAGTTGGAACTTTATGTTCGGTGACCATATTCAATCGATTTTGGATACCAACCTGGGTTCTCTGTTTGGTCTGATGACGCAGCAATATTCAACAACGGGCCTGGCGAAAACAACATTTACTTACAATCTACAGGACTTACCGCGTCAGCTTAAAAACAAGCTACAGGGTCGGTTAGCCGGTGTGGATGCAGAGACCACGTTAGCGGATATTTTTTGTGTGGATTACACGCCGGAGGGACAGATTGTTGCCCGTACTGGTAAGCCGGTTGATGGCAAGGTGATTTTGCGAGAGATGTTGGAAGTGATTAAGCAGTTTGGTGGTGATCAACTAAGTGCCTTCACTGATCCGGATAAATTGATTAATGGTTTGAAACAGAACGCTGATATGAGTGCTGATGGTATTGAGTCATTTTTTGTCAGTCATGGGCTGAAAGAGAAAGCGCCTGATAAAAATCGGGAAAAGAGTATACCGGGTGCCATCAACAGTGGGGATAGTCAGGCTAATGACAAATCAGAGCGTGCTTTGGGCTTTAATTCGCTGAATTTGCCTAACCTGTTTGCGACGATATTCAGCAAAGATAAACAAAAAGAGATGAAGTCATTAGTGACCAATCTGAAAGAGAATCTCACGGCAGATCTGCTCAATATGGAGCAGAAAACGTTTGATTTCCTGCGTAACAGCGGTCATCTGCAAGGGGATAGCGATATCCATATCTCGTTAGGGAACTATAACTTCAACTGGGGCGGTGACGGTAAAGATCTCGGTGCTTATCTGGGCGATAACAACAACTTCTGGGGTGGTCGCGGAGATGATGTTTATTACTCCATCGGTACTTCCAACATCTTTACCGGTGGTGAAGGTGATGACTTGGGCGTTCTGATGGGACGTGAAAACTGGATGTTTGGTGGTAGTGGCGATGATACCGCAGTGGTAGCCGGACGCATTAACCATGTGTTCATGGGTGAGGGTAATGATCAGACATTTGTTTTTGGTGAAGGCGGCATTATTGATGCCGGTAATGGACAGGACTACGTTGTCACTTCTGGTAACTACAACCAGGTGGATACTGGAGAAGATCAAGATTATGCCGTGACCATCGGTAATAACAACCGGGTTGAGTTAGGTGAAGGCAATGACTTTAGCAGGGTGTTTGGTAATGACAACCGAATTGATGGCAACATGGGTAGCGATGTCATTAAACTGATGGGCTATCATGCGGTAATTAATGGCGGAGAAGGTGATGACCACCTGATAGCGGCCTCAATTTCGAAATTCAGCCAGTTTGACGGCGGAGAGGGTCAGGATCTACTGGTGTTGGGGGGATACCAGAACCACTTCCAAGGAGGGGCAGGAGTAGATAGCTTTGTGGTCAGTGGTAAGGTGATTGACAGTCAGGTTGATGATATTAATGCAGAAGATATGATTGCCTTTAACGATATTGACTGGCAAGACTTGTGGTTCCAGCGCAGTGGATATGATCTGGTTTTATCAGTGAATCGCCCTACTCAGGATAAAACTGCTCAGAGCCTGTTTGAATCGGTGGGTTCAGTCACCTTTAGTGATTACTTTAATGGTAACCGTGCCAAATTAGTGACACAGATGGAGCATAAGGATACATCAGGAGAGCGTGAATTTACGGCACTTTCCGACAATGCGGTTGATACCTTAATTCAGGCAATGAGCAGTTTTTCCCCAACAGCCGGTGATAACGGTTTTATCGAAGGGCTGGACAGCAAGGCGAAAGAGGCTATTACGACGGCGTGGGCAGACACCATAATTGGCAAGGGAAAATTTGCCTGATTTAACTTGCCATAAGGCTAAGCAATAACGGTAAAAATGGCTCACTGGATAGGTGGGCCATCGTAATCTCGCAAGGGTATTATCGCTAGCTTACCCTTTTCCGCCGCATGCTTACGAATCAAGTAGAAATTAAATAGTCTGAGCTCAGCAAAATACAGTACTCAGACCTTGATGAACGAGTGATTTAAATTGCCTGACTTTTGTAAATAATTCATAAAGCCGGGCTAGTTTTAATTGCCATATTTTTTGAATAAATATGAGTTGCAAAATAGTTTAATTTTAATCGTTACTTTATAAATGTTCTTTTAACTCGGATAGATATAATAAAGTAAGGTACCCATATACATGTATAAAACACAGCTCTAAAAAGTAAGAAGAGATAATTATAATCCAGTTTTATTTCATATACATAATGAGCCAATGATAAATCAGTTATTATAAATAATGAAGTAAAAACTAAAAGGATAATATAAAATAAAGGTGTTTTTTTCTTTTTTCTAAAGAAAAGAATAGATGTATAAAGTGCAACTCCAAAAATAATAGTAAAACAAATAAATTCAAATCCTATAAGGATACGTAATTCACCTAGAAAATCATAACCAAAGATCAAGGTTGTCATTGTTTTATATGAACTAAATAAAGAACTTAATATTACAAAGATAATATTTATTGCCGGAAAATAGAGAAACCCGCCAATTCTACTCAGTTCTTTCTCTTCACATGCTGCACAAAAATCTGATTCATGCAATACTGGGTTTTCACATTTAATACACTTCATAAAATTTCTCCAAATAGTCATCTCAATCCAAAGATTGATTATTAATTTACGTAAATCATACAGGTGATAATATATAAAACAATAACTTATTAGTCCGATAAACACCCCTATTAAATTACCTCTTAAATTGTATACTCGTCATCTTGCAAGTTGCCTCTTTGTTGGCTGCACTCACTCACCCCGGTCACATAGTTATCTATGCTCCCGGGGATTCGTTCCCTTGCCGTCGCGATCCATCTTGAAATCCATAGGGTATATAAATATAGCAAAACGGTTTGGATCACCAAATTCCGAGATGCGTCAATATTCAACATCGCACCCCGTAAATCAGCCCATTCCCGTACTTCTGCCGGCGTAAGGGAATCCAGCCCCTGCATTCTGGCTTTTTCCTGAATTTCTCCTATTCGTGCCTGAACCTTATCGTATTCCTGACAACAGAATGGCAACTGGCATCACCCCAGGGCGCGAGCATACTTTTTTACCCCCCCTTGAATGAACCGTAATTATATGATCTCATTCTCCTTATTTTTCTTTTTAATACTCGCCCATGAATC